>JAEXPB010000072.1 GCA_023438965.1 Bacillota bacterium
GCTCCGGATAAGCCGCCTGGTATTGCCCATACAAGGCATTCCAGGCCGTCTGGCTCTGGGCCAGCGCGGTGCGCCGTCCGGCCAGGTAGGCGAGCAATTCGTCGGGAACCTGGAAGGGCTCGGTGGCTGCCCAGCCAAGATTGGCGCGGGTTTTGGCGACGTTTTCCTCACCGAGCGGTTCGCCGTGTGTCTTGGCCTGACCGGCCAAAGGCGAGCCAAAGGCAATCTGGGTCCGGACAATGATCAGGGAAGGGTGCTCGAGGTCGGCGCGCGCGGCCTCGATCGCCCGGCCGATGGCCGCCCGGTCATTGCCGTCGTCAACCTGCAGCACTTGCCAGCCGTAAGCCGCATGCCGCCGGCCGACATCCTCGATGAACGTACAGTCGGTATTGCCTTCGATCGAGATGTCGTTGTCGTCATAGAAAACGATCAGCTTGCCCAGTCCGAGCGTGCCGGCCAGGGAGGCCGCCTCGCTGGTGATGCCTTCCATCATGCAGCCGTCACCTGCCAGGACATAGGTGTAATGGTCAAAGAGCGGGAAGCCCGGACGATTGAAGCGGGCGGCCAAATGCGCTTCGGCAATGGCCAGGCCGACGGCTGATGCCAGACCCTGGCCCAGCGGACCGGTGGTCATTTCGACGCCCGGCGTATGGCCGAATTCCGGGTGGCCCGGCGTCCGGCTGCCCCATTGGCGGAAGGACTTCAGATCATCCAGGGTCAGGCCGTAACCAAACAGGTAAAGCAAGGAATAAAGCAGCATGGAAGCATGTCCGGCGCTGAGAATAAACCGGTCCCGGTTAATCCAATGCGGATCGGCCGGATTGTGATTCAGATGATTGGCCCACAGCTCATAGGCCAGGGCGGCGGATCCCATAGGCAGGCCCGGGTGCCCTGATTTGGCTTTCTGCACACCTTCAGCGGACAGAATGCGGATTGCGCTGACAGCCATTTGGTCCATTTGCGGATTAGGGAACATGATCATTCACCTCGCTCGCTTATCGTTGACAGGATATGCCACAGATCAATTATACACGAAAAACCAGCCGGCTTCGGGCCGAATATGCAAAAAATGCGGCCATCCGGCTAATGCCGCGGCGGATTGAAAATGATATATTGACCATGGATACCAGGATGCCGCGGAGCGTATGCAGTTGCGGCAGAATGGAAATACAGGGAAGTTGGTGTGATGGATGAACACTTTGAATCTTCGCTTGCTGCATAGTCTGGAAAAAGTGCTGCCCGACCGGGAACCGCCGGCAGACAGCCTGGCCGGCCTGACCTGGTCTGCCTTGCGCGGCGAGCGCACCGCAATCCAATTGGCGGTCGAACTGCCCTGGCAGGAAGGCGAGGCAATCGGCTTCGAAAATCCGGCCGTCCTGACGGTCACCTCCGAGCTGGCCGGCAGCCTGGATCTATGCCAGGTACGCCTTGTGCCGTCGGAGCTGCCGGCTTATCCCTGGCATGACGACAATTACCTGACTGCCCAGCCGGGCTTGCTGCCCGACTGGCTGCAGCCGGTCCCGGCCGCGACGCCGGCCGATGCGGCAGCCCCGGCCCGGTCCTGGCCGATCCGGCTGCTGGCCGGCCGCTGGCTGGTCTTCTGGCTGGAATTGATCGTACCGGCGGCAGCAGAAGGCTCCTATGCCGTGGCCTGCCGGGTCGAAATGCCCGATCGGGCATCCGCGGTGGTGCGGACATACCTGCAGGTGATACCGGCCAGTTTGCCGGCGCAGACGCTTCGCCATACCGAATGGTTCCATGGCGACTGTCTGGCTGATTATTACCACGTGCCGGTTTTCTCGGCCGAGCTCTGGCGGATCCTGGCCAACTTCATCCGGATCGCCGCCGATCATGGCATCAACATGCTCCTGACGCCGCTATTCACACCGCCGCTGGATACGGCGGTCGGCGGCGAACGGACGACAATCCAGCTGGTCGGCGTGACGCGGGACGGCGGCACCTGGTCGTTTGACTGGACCTTGCTGAAACGTTGGCTGGACCTGGCCTCGGAACTGGGAATCCGGTATTTTGAAATGTCCCACCTATTCACCCAGTGGGGTGCCAAAGCGACGCCGAAAATCATGGCCACCGTCGACGGACGGCTGCAGAAGGTTTTTGGCTGGGACACCCCGGCGACCGGCCCCGCGTATCGTGAATTCCTCGCCGCTTTCCTGCCGGAGCTGGTCCGCTGTCTGACCGACTGGGGATATGCCGGACAATGCTACTTCCATGTGTCCGACGAGCCGTCCGCGGAGCACCTGGCCAGCTACACTGCTGCCCGCGACCTGATCGCGCCCCATATCGGCAGCATTCCGATCATCGATGCCCTGAGCGATTATGCCTTCTATACCACTGGTGCCGTCCGCAAGCCCATTCCGGCGTCCAACCATATCCAGCCGTTCCTGGACGGGCAGGTGCCCGGCTTGTGGACATACTACTGCTGCGGCCAGGGACGGGATGTCAGCAACCGGTTTATGGCCATGCCTTCGGCCCGCAACCGGATCCTGGGCGTCCAGCTGTACAAATTCCAGATTGAAGGCTTCCTGCAGTGGGGCTACAATTTTTACAATTCGCGCCATTCGGTCCGCCATATCGATCCGTTTGCCGTCACGGATGCCGACTGCTCGTTTCCGTCCGGCGACGCTTTCATGGTTTATCCCGGACCTGACGGCCAGCCGGAGGCGTCGATCCGGCTCAAGGTCTTCCACCAGGGCCTGCAGGACCTGGGCGCCCTGCAGCTCCTGGAGAGCCTGACCTCCCGGGAAACGGTTCTGACCCTGGTCGAGGACAGTCTGCCCGAGCCGATCACCTTCAGCCGCTATCCGACCGGCGCCCGCTGGCTGCTCGATTTACGCAGCCGCGTCAACCAGGCGATCCAGGACCGCTTGCGCTGAACGGAGCCGGGCTGGCGGCCGGACGGCCTTGTCTGGAGGTCCTTTCCTGCGTAAAATGAAGATAGCGGAAAGAACTGAAGACCGCAGGACTGGACTGGATCCTGTTCCCGGTGCAAAGACGGGGACAGGTGACGGACAAGCCTGGACATTGGCGAAAGGCGGCGATTGCCATGCCCCCGGATGCCGGTCTGATTCTGAATATGCCGGTTGCCGAAGCATTGCGCCGGCTGCTGCTTGTGCAGCTGGGCGAGATTCAACATCAATCGCAGGCGATTCTGGATGCCGGCGACAATCCGGCCGCCGACGCCGTGCATGACCTGCGCGTGGCTATCCGGCGCAGCCTGGCCGTACTGGCCGGCTTTGCACCCTGGCTGGATCCGGACTGGACCCGCCAGGCTGGCAAGGCCTACCGGGAAATCCTTGAACCGACCGGAAGACTGCGCGACCTGGATGTCCTGGCCGAATGGGCGACGGCTTTACCGCCCGCCACGCTGGCGGCTGACAGTGGTTTTTTGCGTCGGCTGGAACAGGACCGTCGCGCCGAAAGGCGCCGGCTGGGCGAATTCCTGTGCAGCAAGACTTTTCGAAAATGGGCAGCCCAATGGCGTGTCCGGCTCAACCGCCCGGATTCGGTGCTTGACATGTCCCTCCCGGCGATCTCCGAACGCGGGAAAGTCCGTCTCTATCGCCTGCAGGAATGCCTGCCGGTGCTTCTGTATAGTGCGGCGGCCGATATGACCGTCTACCGGGCGGTCATTCCCGGGCCGGAAACGCCTGACGCCGCGGACAACCAATCCCTGGCGCCCGATATTCTGCACCGCTTGCGGGTAACCGCCAAGAATTTCCGGTATCTGGCGGAGGCCTGCCAGCCGGTCCTGAAC
>JAEXPB010000104.1 GCA_023438965.1 Bacillota bacterium
CGGCCAGGCTGAACTGCCCGGCCCGCGTGTAGCGTTCGCCGTCCGGCGTCTGGACAGCGAAAAAGCCGTCGCCGAGCAGGGCCAGGTCGGAGGGCTGGCTGGTTTCCTTCAGCGAACCGGCGGCGAAGGATGTGTAGATTTCGTCGAGATGAACGCCGGTGTTCAGCGGGCCGACGTCCCTGGCCTGGCTGACCACCGCCGGATCGTCCAGGCTGCTGATCAGCAGGTCGGCGAAAGAACGGCTCAGCAGATTGTCTTCTTTGAAGCCGACTGTCGCCGCGTTCGCCAGGTTGTTGGTCACGACATCCATTTTGTTCTGTTGGGTCTGCATGCCGGTCGCTGCGATATATAATCCCCTGATCATGACTTCCCTCCGGTACTGTTGGCTGACCGCCTGCCGGATCAGCCGCTGAACCTGATGCCGGACATCCCTTGATTACTTATTCGTCTGTTCCGGCCGCAACTTTAGAGATTTCTCAGCAGCGGGCGGCCGGCAGGCGCAGCTGCCGCTCCATCCTGGTGCGCAGCTTGAACAGCGCGCCGGAATGGATCTGCGAGATCCGCGATTCGGTCAGGCCGACAACGGTGCCGATCTCTTTCAGCGTCAATTCGTCGTAATAATACAAATTCAGGATCGTCTGCTCGCGTTCGCTGAGTTTGCCGATCTCCCGGGCCAGCAGGGCCTGGATCTCCTTCTTCTCGATCACCCGGTCGAACTGGGCTTCCGCCATCAGGCTGGAGTCCTCGTCGGCCGAATCGGTCAGCAGGTCCTCCAGATGCAGGATGTTCAGGAAATGGGCGTCGCCCATGGTCTCGCTCAGTTCGTCCAGGCTGATGTCCAGCCGGGCGGCGACTTCCTGGTCGGTGGCCGGCCGGCCCTTCTGCTGGGCGATCTGCTCATAGGCCGCCTCGATCTGCTTGATGCGGGTCCGCACATGAACCGGCGCCCAATCCTGCCGCCGCATGTAGTCGATGATCTCGCCGCGGATCCGGATCTGGGCATAGGTCTCGAAACGCGCGCCCTTACCGGCGTCGAAGCGGTCGATTGCGTTCATCAGGCCGATGACGCCGCAGCTGATCAGGTCCTCGTGGTCATGATAAGCCCGGCTGGCCGGGAACAGCCGGCTGACCACCCGCCGGACCAGGCCGATGTAGCGCATCAGCAGGTCGTTGCGGTATTCCAGGCTGCCAGTCTGGCGCCAGAGCAGCCAGAGGCGCTCGATGGCCGCCTCCCCGGCGGCGGGCGGCAGGGCTGCCGGAATGGAAAACGCAGGCATTTCTGTCATCGTGCGATCTCTCCTTCAATCAATTGGGGACACCGACCATTTTCTCGGCATGGATTTCGATGGCGGTGTCGATCTCGTTGTAGGATAAAACGGTCAGGTCGGGGATCAGTTGCTCGGACAGACGTTTGAAGTGCGGCCGGACCGCCGGCGAGGTCAGGACGACCGGCGCGGTGCCCAGGCTGAGGGTGGCTTCGACAGCTTGCTTGAGATTGGTCAGGACCTGGCGCAGCTGTTCCGGATTCAGGGCGATGAAGGAGCCCTGCTCGCTCTGGCGCAGTTTTTCGAGGATCAGCTGCTCCAGTTGCGGGTCGAGCGTGATGACATGGACCTGGTTGCCCTGGGCGTGACGGCGGGTGATCGAGCGGCGCAGCCGCTGCCGGCAGTGCTCGACCAGTTGCTCCGGATTGCGGGTGGTTCCGGCGTGGTTGGCCATGGTTTCGACGATCGTGCCGATGTCCCGGATGGATATCGATTCGCGCAGCAGGCCGGCCAGGACTTTTTGCAGATCGCCGAGGCTGAAGTCCTTGGGGAAGATTTCCTCGACCAGGGCCGGCTGGGTCTGCTTCAGGTTGTCGATCAGACTCTGCACCTGCTGGCGGTCGAGCAGCTCATAGCCATGCCGCTTCAGGATCTCCGACAGATGGGTGGCGATGACCGACGGCGGATCGACGATCGTATAGCCGTTCAGCTCGGCCTTCTCGCGGTCGCTGCGGCTGATCCAGAGCGCCGGCAGGCCGAAGGACGGCTCGACGGTTTCGATGCCCCGGACTTTCTGGCGGGGGTTGTCCGGATGCAGGGCCATCAGGCACTCCGGCATCACCTCGCCGCGGGCGACCTCCTCGCCGCGGATCCGGATGACATATTCGTTGGTTTTGAGGCTGACATTGTCGCGCAGGCGGATCCCCGGGATGATCAGGCCCTGTTCGGTGGCGCATTGGCGGCGCAGGTTCATGATCCGCTCGGACAGGTCGCCGCCCTGGGCGGCGTCGGCGATGGCGATCAGGCCGTAGCCGAATTCCAGTTCGATCGGGTCGATGTTGAGCAGGCTGGCGACATTTTCCGGCTTCTTGCGTTCCTCCAGCGCGGCTTCGGCCGCTTCGTCCGGTGCGGCCGGCGATTTGCGGCGGCGCAGCAGGAGGCCCAGCGTCAGCAGCAGGATGGCCAGCAGGGCGATCGGGATCTTGGGCAGGCCGGGGATCAGGCCGAGGGTGAACACCATGCCCGCGGCCAGCATCAGGATGGCCGGCTGGGCGGCGAACTGGGTGGAGATGTCGTGCCCGAGGTTGTTTTCCGATGCCGCGCGGGTGACGATGATGCCGGTGGCGGTCGAGATCAGCAGGGCCGGCAGCTGGCTGACCAGGCCGTCGCCGACGGTCGCCAGCGTATATTTCTGAATGACGGTCAGGATGTCCAGCCCGGACGAGACGACGCCGATGATGATGCCGCCGATCATGTTGATGACGCAGATCAGGATCGCCACGATGGCGTCGCCCTTGACAAACTTGCTGGCGCCGTCCATCGAGCCGTAGAAGTCGGCCTCGCGCTGGATTTTCTGCCGGCGGGCCCGGGCTTGCTGCTCGTTGATCAGGCCGGCGTTCAGGTCGGCGTCGATGGCCATCTGCTTGCCAGGCATGGCGTCCAGGGTGAAGCGGGCGGCCACCTCGGCCACCCGCGCGGCGCCTTTGGTGATGACGATGAACTGGATGATGATGATGATGGCGAAGATGATGACGCCGACCGCCAGGTTGCTGCCGATGACAAAGCCGCCGAAGGTCTTGATTACCGCGCCGGCCTCGCCGCCGTTGCCGAGGATCAGCCGTGTCGAGGAAATGTTCAGCGCCAGGCGGAACAAGGTCAGGATC
>JAEXPB010000129.1 GCA_023438965.1 Bacillota bacterium
GTAAAAAACGGGACGTTGCCGGCGACCCCCGCGTTGGCCGGGTCGATGTCGCAGGCCGCCGCCAATTCGACGTTGGGGCAGGCGCGCAATGCCGCCAGATGATTGCCGGCGATGTCGCCCAGTCCGATGATGGCTGATTTGAACATGGCAGGTTATCCTTCTTTCTTCATTTTCATCATAGCAAAGCTGTCCCGGACAGAATTGGTGATTATTGCTGCCATACTGGCAAAAAGTGCCCTTGTCGGTGCCGTTCAGGCCGGCGGCCCATCGGCGGAAGCCTTGAGCATCCGTTCATAAAACTGCTTGGGCGTCATGCCGTATTCGTTGCGGAAGGCGCGGAAGAAGTTGGAATAATCGCCGAAGCCGCACTGCTGGTAAACGTCGGTGATCGACAAGTGGCGCAGGATCAGTTCTTTGGCCTGGATCAGCTTCTTCTGCAGGATGAACCGGTGCAAGGTCGTGCCGGTCTGCTCGCGGAATTCCCGCGAAAGATGAAATTTGCTCAGGAAAAACCGTTCGGCCAGGTCGTCGATGCGGAGTTCCTCCTCCAGATGGCTGTTGATGTAGTCAATGACCGCCTCGATCACCTGGCTCTTGCGGACCTCCACCTTCGGCCGCTGGCTGATGTTGAGCATCTCGTTGTTGATCAGGATGAGCAATTCGGTCAGGCAGGCCCGGTTCAGCAGGTCGCTGCCAAACCCCTGGTAATGCTCCAGGTCAATCAGCTGATTGAGCAGCGAGCGGACCCGCTGCTGGACCTCGATATCCGTGCGGATGACATTCTTATGGCCGGCTGTCGTAAAGCAGCTGGCCAGGTTGGTCTGCTCGGTGGACAGGCTCTGGATGAAACTCCGGTTCATCCAGAGCACCAGGCGCTCATAGGGCACCGACTGGTCGCGGATCGCCGCCTGGTGCAGCTCGCTGGAATTGATCAGCACAATGTCGCCCGGATGCAGATCGTAGGCCTTGCCTTCAATCAGGTAGGTCACCACCCCGCGGACAAAAAAGAGGATTTCAAAAAAATCATGATGATGGATGCTGACGCTGGCCAGGCCCGTATCCTGATAATGATAGACTTCATAATCGCCAGTCAGCATATATTGCCGGGTCTGAAAAACCTGCCGGTTCCTGCTCATCCTGCTCTCCTGCCGGTTGGTCCCGGCGGGCTGCCCCGACGGTCGACCATTTCTTGGTTTCATGATAGAAGGACTGAGCAATTTTTGCAAGTCATCAAGCAAGATTCCAGCTTGGCTTCAGGGGGTAGGGGATGCAGAATGAAGTTACGGAGGTGGTCTGATGCCTGAGAATCTGCTTTTTTTAACCAGTCCAACCACAAAACAGTTATATGAAAAATATGCAAAAAACGCACCGATCTACGACTTCCACTGCCATCTTTCGGCGCGCGAGATTTACGAAGACGCCGTTTTTTCCGATATCAGCGATATCTGGCTGGCCCATGACCATTACAAATGGCGCGCCCTGCGCTTCGCAGGCGTTGACGAACGCCTGATTACCGGCAGCGCGACAGGGCTGGAAAAATTCCGGGCCTGGGCCAGAATCTGTTCCCGGCTGGTCGGCAGCCCGCTTAACCAGTGGACGCGGATGGAGCTGGCCCTCTATTTCGACATCGGGGAAATCCTCGATGAGACGAATGCCGACCGGATTTACGCTGCCTGCAACGAGCGCATCCGCACCATCGGGATGCGTCCGTCGCATTTGATCCGCCAGTCCGATGTCCGCCTGATCTGCACCACGGACGACCCGGCCGACCAGCTGGATTGGCATCGCAAGATCGCCGCCCGCCAGGATCCTGACCTGCAGGTGCTGCCGGCTTTCCGGCCTGACCGCAGCCTGAAGATCCAGCAGCCCGATTTCATCGCTTACCTGGCGCAGCTCGCTGCCAGTGCCGGGCGGGCGCCGATTTCCAACTATGCTGATCTGCTGGCCGTTCTCGCCCAGCGCGTGACTTACTTTGCCGGCGTCGGCTGCCGCCTGTCCGACCATTCGCTCGAGTTGCCCCTCCGGCAGGCCGCCACACCCGACGAAGCCGCCGCCACCTTCGCCCGTCGCCTGGCCGGGCAAATCCCGGATGACGACGAATTGTGCGCCTACCAGATGCGCACGTTGATCGAACTGGCTGCCCTTTATCGCCGGCATGGCTGGGCCATGCAGCTGCACATTGGCGCCCTGCGCAACGCCAACCGGCAGCGGTTCGCCCAATTGGGTCCGGACAGCGGTTACGACATCATGAACGATTTCGCCATTGCCGCCCCGCTGGCCGCCCTGCTCAATCAAATGGACGCCCAGAACGGTCTGCCGCCGACCATCCTCTACACCCTGAACAGCAAGGACAATCTGTTCCTGGCCGCCCTGCCCCACTGTTTCGCGGACGGACGGATGCCAGGGCCGGTCCAGTTCGGCGCCCCCTGGTGGTTCAATGACAGCAAGGACGGCATTCTCGAGCATTTCCGGACTCTGGCCGCTCAGAACATGCTGCCGTGGTTCGTCGGCATGCTGACCGACTCGCGCAGTTTCCTGTCGTATGCCCGCCATGACTATTTCCGCCGCCTGCTGTGCAAGTTCGTCGGCGAGCAGGTCGATGCCGGCGAGTTCGCCGCCCGGCCGGAGGTTCTCGGTGAAATCATAACCGGTGTCTGCGGGCGTAATATTGTCCGTTTCCTGAACCTGGAAGCCTGATGCACACGAAAAGAGGTGTCTGATATGAATCTTCCCTTTGCTGTTGACCTGAGCGGAAAAGTCGCCGTCGTGACCGGCGCCGGCGGCGTGCTGTGCAGCGTGTTCGCCCGGGCCCTGGCGGAAAGCGGCGCCAAAGTCGCCCTGCTCAACCGGAGCCTGGAGAAAGCCGCGCAAATTGCGGCTGAGCTTACGGCCGTCGGTCACACCGCCCGGGCTTACCAGGTCGATGTCCTGGACCGCGCCGGACTTGACCGGGTGCACGAGCAGATCCTGGCCGACCTTGGGCCGTGCGACATCCTGCTCAACGGTGCCGGCGGCAACAATCCGAAAGCGACAACCTCCCAGGAATATTACCAGCCTGACGCCATCGGCCCCGATACGGTCACCTTCTTTGATCTGGACCGGGAGAGCATCTCGGCGGTCTTTGACCTGAATCTTCTGGGCACCCTGCTCCCGACCCAGGTCTTCGCCCGGGAGATGGCCAACCGGCCGGGTGCGACCATCATCAACATTACGTCGATGAATTCCTATCGTCCGCTGACCAAGATCCCGGCCTACAGCGCAGCCAAGGCGGCCGTCAGCAACCTGACCCAGTGGATGGCCGTCCATTTCTCCCGGGTGGGCATTCGGGTCAATGCCATTGCGCCGGGCTTTTTCGTCACCAAGCAAAATGAGAAACTGCTGTTCACCGCCGCCGGCGAACCGACCGCCCGGACGAACAAGATCCTCGGCAGCACGCCGATGGGCCGTTTCGGCAAAGCCGAAGAACTGCTGGGCGCCTTGCTGTTCCTGGTCGCCCCGGAGGCGTCCGGTTTCGTCACCGGCATCGTCGTTCCGGTCGACGGCGGATTCAGCGCCTATTCCGGCGTTTGAAGCGCCAGCTGGCCGTTCATTACAGGAGGTAACGCCATGTCCCGCTTTATTCTGTCTGCTTTTGCCGATGAAGCCGCCGCTGATCTGGCCGGCCAGATCCAGGCCATGCGGGCCAACAACCTGACCGCCGTCGATGTGCGCGCAGCGGACGGCGTCAACATTGCCGACTTCACGCCCGCCAAGGCCCGCCAGGTTCGCGACGCCCTGGCTGCCGAGGGTTTCACGGTTGCCTGCCTGGCTTCGCCGATCGGTAAAATTAATATCGACGATCCGCTGGCGCCGCATCTGGACAAAATGAAACGGCTCTGTGAAACGGCCGACATCCTGTCCTGCCCGCGCGTCCGCTTCTTCAGCTTTTACCTGCCCGCCGGCCGCCCGGCCGCCGATTACCGCACCGAAGTCCTGGAACGTCTGGACCTGCTGCTGCGCATCGCTGCCGACGGCGGCATCCGGATGCTGCATGAAAATGAAAAAGGCATTTACGGCGATGTCAGCGAGCGCTGCCTCGACCTGCATCAAAGCTTCGGCAGCCGCATGGGCGGCATCGTCGACCCGGCCAATTATCTGCAGGTCGGATCGGATCCGCTGCAGGCGATGCAAATCCTGGATCAATGGACCGAATACCTGCACATCAAGGATGTCCGCCTCAGCGACGGCAAGCTGATGCCGGCCGGCCAGGGCGACGGCCATGTCGCGGAAATCATCAGGATCTACGCGGCCCGGCCCGGTCGCGTGCACATCGCGGTCGAACCCCATCTCTTCGCTTTTTCCGGCCTGGCCAAGCTGGAGCGGGAGCCGGTCAGCCAGAAAGCGGCCGACAACGATAAGCCCAGCGAAGCCGAGCAGGCTCTTGCCGCTTTCGCAGCAGCAATCGCCGCCTGCCGGCGCCTGCTGCCGGATTGAACCTGCTGCGTCGCCGGGTTCCGGCCAAATCGAGCCGGCCGGTTATCGACCGGCGGGCAGATCTTCGGTGTACAGATAGTTGATGTAGTAGACCGCTTCCTGCTTCAGCGGGATCCCGGCGTCCGGCAGGTCATGCGGCGTATCGAATTCTGCGTCATAATCGATTGCCGGACTGGTCCGGACCGCGCCGGTGCGGAAGATAATCCGCTCGACTGTCGTGACGTTGCCAAAAAAGCGCATGCCGGTGTACTTTTGACCGTTGATCGTCAGATTGACGGTCTTGGTATAGCAATCGACCGTAAAGTCCAGCTCATACCAGTCGCCGCCATAGGTGCAGGCCGGCGCGAACCCATTGCCGTGCTTGAGCCGGATCGTGCGGTCATCAGCGAATGTGACCCGGAAAATACAGCAGCCGCGCCGGTCGACCAGGTCAATCTGCAGCTGCCCGAAATAGTTCTGGCGCGGCTGGATGGCGGTGCGGATCCGGATGCGGCGGCTCGCCGGGAAAACACGCTCGGCCTTGGCATACTGGTAAGGATCGCGGCAACGCAGGCGGATGGCCAGATTGCCGGGGTTTTCCGGCAGCGGATATCGCTCCAGCGAAACCGGCGCCCACAGCGGGCTGTAAATATTCCAGTCCGGTATGACGCCGCGTGGCGTCAGGCCGGTGAAATCGTCGTGCACATGTCCGGCAACAGTCGATCGGATTGGTACCGGGATCTGCGTGAACCACATGTCTTCCTTGTTGACCGAATAGGCCAGTGTCAGCGAGCCATCCGGCGCCGCGGTGCCGCATTCCAGGCCGCGGATGTAGTGCAGGCCGAAATCGCGCCAGAAGCCCCAGTAGCGTTGGGGCGGCACCTCGCCGGCCGCGCAGAGCATCGTACGGAAATGAACACCGTCGTCGGATGTCGTCACCGCCAGCGGCCAGCGGTGGGTCGAATCGGTCACCGGATTATAGGCCAGGGCGTAACGCCCGTCGCTCGTCCGCTGACCCCAGATCTTGCCGCCGGACATGACCAGCGAGCAGCATTTGCGGACCGGATCCCAGCTATGGCCGCCGTCATGGCTCAGCGAAACATTGGCATGCTTCCACAGGCCGACAATGGTGCCGTCCGGGAGAGTGTAATGGTTAAACGCTTCACCGGCTCCGCGGATGCTGAAGAAATCCGGGTCCGGATTGTCGCGGTTCTCCTCCCACCATTGCAGCACCGCCAGCTTGTCCGCCAGCAGCGCGTCGCAGGCAGCGATGAATCCGGCATCCGGCGATGCCTGATAGCAAGGGTAGGCCGTATTGCCGGCATGGTAGCCGCAGCTGACGTTGTACAGAACGAAATAGATCGGGCCGAACGAGCCGTCCGGATAGATTTCGCGCACCACCCGGCCGATGCCGTTGCCTTTGCCGGGCATGACCGCCACCTCCGGCGAAAGGCCATAATAACCCAGGGTCAGCAGCCGTCCGTCCGGTGCGATGTAAAAGCCCATCCGCTGGTGCATGCAGGCCCAGGCCGGCTCATCGAACAAGTCCTGATGCGGACCGTTGTCCAGCGCCAGGTCCAATTGATACGGCGGGAACAGCACTGTCGGCCGGCTCCAGTGCATCCCGTCGGCGGAAGCGGCCAGCAGCGTGACACCGGCGCCAAGATGTTCGCTGACCGGATTGGCCAGGTAATGGAAATAGTAGGTGCCGCGCCAATAGACGATGTTTGGCGCATGGTTGTAGGTATAGCCCAGTCCGTCGGCCAATTCCGGCTGTTCCCGGTTGGCGCGCAGCACCTGGTAATGGCGGGCGCCGACCGCAGGGCGCAGCTGGCCATGGTGATAGTCTTCATTCGGGATCTCCGTGCCGACATACGATATGTATTCATCTCGATATTCGGGATAAGTTATTGTTGCCTCGTCCGATTCAGCCGGAACCATTTTTTCATATTGGTCGGTCATATTTTCCTCCGTAGAAACAAATTGAAGCCGAACCCGGACCGGCCTGACCGGCAGGACCAGGCGGTGAGGTCAGCCTTGCGGCCGCATCAGGTCGCGGTATTCGGTCGGAGTGATGCCTTCCTGTTTGCGGAAAATGCGTACGAAGGTCGAGCGGCTGTAGAGGCCGACCATCTCGGCTATCTTGCCGATCGGGTAGTCGGTCTGGAGCAGCATCTCCTTGACATGGTCCATGCGGACGCTGTTGATGTAGTCGGACAGGTTCTGTCCGGTTTTCTCCTTGAAGACCTTGGAGATGTACTTGACCGAAAGGCCCATGTCTTCGGCAATCTTTTCCAGATACAGGTCGTGGTTGTAATTTTTCTGGACATATTCGGCGATGGTCGCGGACAGGTTGGCGCCGCGATTGTCCCGGTGACCGGAGACGGTCAGCACTTCCCGGAAAAAGGCCTGCAGCAGCTGGCCGGCAGCGTTGAAATCGCCGGCAAACCGGCCGCGCCGGCGTAAATCGCGGTAACGCCGGATATCCGGCAGGGTCTCGTTGCGGCTGGCCAGGAAGCGCATGCCGGTGATATACAGCTCCTGGACCAGCAGTTCGAAGCCGTCAGATGAAATGCCATCCAGTTGATTGCGGTGCAGGATTGCCTCGACCAGGGCGAGGATTTCCTCAGTCTGGCCATCAGCCAGGCATTTGGTCAGGGCCATCTCATCCTGCAGCGTATAGTCGAACATCGGCCGGGCTTCGCTGGCGCCGGCAGCCAAAATGGCCGACGCTTCACCGGTGTAGCTGATCAGGGCTGAGGTCGCCTGCTCGAAGGAACTGCCCAGGTCCGCCAGGGATTGAACCGGTCCGCCCAGCCCGATCGCGACTGTGAAATACGGTGCGTCCGGCGCCAGCAGGCGCAGCAGGTCGCTGAACGTCTCCCGGACGGACAGTCCGGAACCGCTGGCATCCAGCACGCAGACATAATGGTTTTCCCGGTGTTCGAGCACATAACAGGGCAGGTTTTGCTTGATCAGCTCCCAGAGGACGGATTTCAATCCGGCGATCAGGTTCAGGCGTTCGGTGTCCTGCATTTCTGCATTGAAAAAGTCGGAAAAACGGAACAGGACGTTGACGCATGCGTAGGGGCCACCCTGGAAACCATAATCGCGCCGGAGGATTTTCTCGATCCGCACCAGCCCGACGGTCTGCCGGGCGCTGAGCAGCTGCAGCAGGGCAGTGTCCAGATATTCGCCCTGGAGCGAGCGGCTTTCTGCCCTGGCCTCCGTATAGCCGCTGAGCAGCTGGTCGATGCCGCGGCCGATCTGGACGAAATCGTTGCGGCGGTCCGGGCCCGCGGCCGGGTCGGGCGGTTCGACCGCTTCCAGGGAGTCACGGATCTGGCTGATCGGCCGGTAAATCCTGATGGTGAAGTAATAGGACAGCAGAAGCCCGATGATCAGGAGCACGGCAAAGGCAACCATCAGCAGCAGAATGCTCGAGGAGCGGGACACGGCGTTGGCCGGGATGACGGCGAAGTAGCGCCAGCCGGTAAAGGAGGAAACCTGCTGGATCACGATACTGGATTCGCCGTGCATGATGGCACGGAAGGAGCCGTTGTCCGCCGCCGCCTGACGGATAGCCGCCAGGTCGGCGGCCTGCCCGGCGGCCTGATCGGCCGCCGGTCCGTCGGTAAGGATCGGATTGCCGGAGGTGTCCAGAACATAATAG
>JAEXPB010000265.1 GCA_023438965.1 Bacillota bacterium
CGGCGATGTCGAAGGCATGCTGCTGTTCCTGCTGGACAACCCCTTTGTCAAGCTGCTGATCACCACCCTCCTGCAGGAGGACCTGCAGGACCTGGAAAACATCTCGGAACTGAGCCGGTCGGCTATCATGGAGATCGGCAACATCCTGGCCGGCTCCTATGTCAATGCCATATCCGCCCTGACCAACCTGGACATCGGGCTGACGACACCGCAGGCGGCCATGGACATGGTCGGCGCGATCCTCAGTTATCCGGCGGCCCAGTTCGGGGAAATGGGCGACAAGCTCCTGTTTATCGAAGAAGATTTCAGCAGCGGGGAAAGCACAGTGAAAAGCCACTTGCTGATCATGCCGGAATTGCGCTCCCTGGACAAAATTCTCGTCAGCCTGGGAGTTGTCTGATGGGCCGACTGGTTGTGGTCGGCATCTCGGACCAGCAGACCGCCAACCCGCCGGATACGCTGATCACCTATGCGCTCGGGTCATGCGTGGGCATCTGCCTGCATGACTGCCAGCTGCAGATCGGCGGTCTGTCGCACATCCTGCTGCCGGAATCGAATGGCGGCTGCAGCGGCAAGGATATCTTCAAATATGCCGACACAGCCATCGAAGCCCTGATCCGCCGCATGGAGCAGCAGGGCTGCCGCCGCCACCGGCTGACGGCCAAGATCGCCGGCGGTGCGACAATGTTTGCCGCCTCCGGCTTCAATATCGGCGACCGCAATGTCGAACGAGTCCGGCATGAGCTGGAACGCCTGCGGATCCGCCTGCTGGCTGCCGACACCGGCCACAACTACGGCCGTACGGTCGGTTTCGACCCCCGGGACGGCAGCATGGCCGTCCGGTCGGTCGGCCGCGGCGAACGCGTTATATAGGAAGGTCGCGGTTGGCTATCAGGGCTGATGCGGGGTGCCGTCCGGCAGCCGGGTTTGGGTCCACTGGGTGACACCGGCTGTACACGGGTATTTGGCCGCCAGCTTCTCATCGATATCCACACCCAGGCCGGGCTTGCCGTTCAGCCAGACATAGCCGCCGCGCAGTTCGGGACTGCCGGGGAAGACCTCCTGCAGCACATCGGAGATGCCGGCCCATTCCTGGATGCCGAAATTCGGGCAACATAGGTCGAGATGGACATTGGCGGCGTGACCGACCGGCGACACGTCGCCGGGACCATGCCAGGCGGTGCGGACGCCGAATGTTTCGCAGAATGCCGCCAGTTTGCGGGCCGGCGTGATACCGCCGATCTGGCTGATATGTACCCGGATGAAATCGATCAGGCGGCCGGCGATCAGCTGCTCCCATTCCAACGGATTGTTGAAGAGCTCGCCCTGGGCCAGCGGGACAGCGCACTGGCCGCGCAGGATCCGGAAATAATCGCCCTGTTCCGGCGACAGGACATCCTCCAGGAAAAACAGCCGATAGGGCTCGAGCGACTTGGCCAGGCGGATTGATTCGGCCGGGGCCAGCCGCTCATGGACATCATGCAGCAATTCGACCTCGAAACCGAGCTTTTCGCGCAGGTACTCAAACATCCGGACGACCGAGCGACTGTAGCCGTCGGGATCATAATAAACGCCCGCCGCGGCGCCGGCCGGGGCGGAAGAACCGGCCGCCTTGCCGCCATAGCCGCCCCATTGGGCGCGGACATGCCGCAGACCGGCGGCCTGGAAAGCCTGGACCTTCTCGGCCAGCTCCGCCAGCGTCGGCGCGTCGGCATGGCGATAGACTGCCGCCGCCTCCCGGCATTTGCCGCCCAGCAGATCATAGACCGGCAGGCCGGCCATCTTGCCCTTGATATCCCATAAGGCCATGTCGACGCCGGAGATGGCGTTGTTCTCGATCGGACCGTTGCGCCAGTAGGCGTTGTGGTTCATCAGCTGCCAGAGCTCCTCGATGTTGGCGGCATTCCGGCCCACCAGCAGCGGCTTCAGATAATCGTCCACCAGGCAGGCCACCGCCTTGTGGCGATAGGCGAAAGTCGCGCAGCCCAGGCCATAGAGGCCGGGTTCCGAGGTTTCCACCTTGACGACGATCAAGTTGATGCCAGCCGGTGCGGTACAGATCGCTCGCACATCGCGGATAGTCACGATACCCATGTTCATACCCCTTTCGGAAGGCGGCGCGAAGGCTGCCATTCAGCGGAAATCCTGCTGAGGATCATTATACCGCGGGAAGGCTTGCCATTGGCGGCCAATTGTGCCAAGCTAGAAGGAAAAGTGATCGGTAAATGAGCGCCGGACAATCCGTTCGCCGGCTGACTTATCATCAAGGAGGCCCTATGGGAAAGATACCCAGTCCAACCGAAGCTTACGCCATTCTCACGCAGTTCAATCAGGAAGAATTCCACCTGAAGCACGCCCGGATCGTCGCCGGCGTCCTGGGCTATTTTGCCCGCGAATATGATCCCGCCAACGTAGCCTTCTGGGAAACCGTCGGCCTGCTGCATGATCTGGATTTCGAACAGTATCCGGACCAGCATTGCCTGAAGAGCCAGGAAATCATGCGCGAACTGGGCCTGGACGAAAGCCTGGTCCGGGCCACGGCCAGCCACGCCTATGGCATCACAGTCGACATCCAGCCGGAGCATATCATGGAGAAAATTCTCTTCGCCACCGACGAACTGACCGGGTTGATCGGCGCCGTGGCGATCATGCGGCCTTCAAAGAGTGTCATGGATCTGGAGCAGAAATCGGTCATGAAGAAGTTCAAGACGCCCAGCTTCGCCGCCGGCTGCTCGCGCGACGTGATCCGCCAGGGCGCCGACATGCTGGGCTGGGATCTGGCCGACCTGATCGACCGCACGATCCTGGCTATGCGCAGCCTGAATCCTGGGCTGGGGTTGTAATCAGCCTGAAAGGGAAGGATGCCGATGAAGAAGCGGATTCTCCTGTTGGCCACCGGCGGCACGATTGCCGCCCGGTCCGGCGCAGACGGCCTGGTGCCGGCGATCAGCGGCGCCAGGATCCTGCAGTCGATGAGCGGTCTGGCCGAGTATTACGATATTGCGGCCCGCGATATCCTGGATCTCGACAGCTCGAACATCCAGCCCGAGGAATGGCAGCTGATCGCCCGCAGCATTTTTGCAGCCCGCCGGGACTATGACGGCATCGTGGTGACCCACGGCACGGATACGATGGGCTACACCGCCGCGATCCTGTCCTTCATGCTGCCGGGCATCGAAATCCCGGTCGTCCTGACTGGCTCGCAGCTGCCGCTCCTGCATCCGCTGACCGACGCCCTCGGCAACCTGCGCTGCGCCTGTGCGATGGCGGCCAGCGGCATTGCCGGGGTCTATGTTGCTTTCGATTACAAGGTAATTCTCGGGACGCGGGCGGTTAAAGTGCGGACGACCGGCTTTCAGGCCTTCGAAAGCGTCAACAGCCCCTTCGCGGCAGCCATTGACGCCACCGGCCTGGTTGTCGACCGCGCCGTCATCCAATCAGCCAGGCCGGTGGCGCCAGCGGCCGAACCAGCCGGGAATGCGTCGGCCTGCCGGTTGTGCGACCGCCTGAGCACCGATGTTTTCCTGATCAAACTGACGCCGGGCTTCAGTCCGCTGATTTTCGACATGCTGCTGAACATGCATTACCGGGGCATCGTGATCGAGGCCTTTGGCTCCGGCGGCCTGCACTTCATCCACCGCGACCTGATCGGCCGCCTGCAGGAGATCGTCGCCCAGGGTATCGCCGTGGTGATCTGCAGCCAATGCCTTTACGAGCGCAGCGACCTTACGGTGTATCAGCCCGGCCGCAAGGCCCTGGAGA
>JAEXPB010000354.1 GCA_023438965.1 Bacillota bacterium
GTCGACCGTTCTGCAGGCCGTGGTCTCGCAGCAGCTGCTGCCGGCCCTGGACGGCGGACAATGGCCTGCTTTCGAAGTCATGCTGATCAATAGCGCGATCCGCAATATGATCCGGGAAAATAAGACGCCGCAGATCGACGGCGTCATCCAGATGAATGCGCCGCAGGGCATGATCACCATGGACGCCAGCCTGGCTTCGCTGCTGCGGCGCGGACTGGTCAGCCGCGAAGACGCTCTGCACTATGCCGTCAATCCCGAAACGCTGCAGCGCTATTTATAATGTCGTTCCGGCTGACGGATCAGGCAGGAAAAGATGGCTTTTCTGAATGATATTTCCTTGACGAAAGCGGTTGACGCAGGCAAAATAGGAAGAACTATCCGCTGATCCGCCTGCCTGCCTGCCTGGCGGTTATTGGCCGGAAAGCGGATCTGGCGGTTTGTAGCACGGTAGAAGGTGGCCAGAGCATGATGAATGATATTCGGGGAACAGCAATCCAGCCGATTGCCGCCGGACCGGCCGGCATAATCGGGCTGGGTTTGATTGGCGGCTCGCTCGCCAAGGCTTTGAAGCGGCGCGCCGGGGTGCCGGTATATGGTCTGGATCGGGACCCGACGGTTATCCGGACGGCCCTGGACGAAGGCATGCTTGATGCCGGCGCCGTCCTGCCCGGGCAGTTGTCGGCGGACACCGACGCCAGCCGCCTTTTGGCGGGATGCCGGGTGGTTTTCATCTGCACGCCGGCTGCGACTGTCGCCGGATTGGCCGCGCAGGTGGCCGATGTCTGTCCGGGCTTGATTACCGATGTGGCCAGCGTCAAGCAGCCGATCATGGATGCTGTGCATGTTGGTCGTTTTATCGGCGGCCATCCGATGGCCGGTTCCGAAAAGCAGGGTTATGCCCATTCCTCGGAATCCCTGCTCGAAAATGCTGTTTATGTCCTTTGCCTGCAGCCGGATTCCGACTTGCCGGTCCGCCTGGTGCAGGAACTGGAAGAACTGATCCGGCGGATCGGCGCGACGCCGCTGCGGCTCAACGCCGCGGAGCACGACCGGGCGGTCGCGACTGTCAGCCATCTGCCGCATGTTGCCGCCGCGGCGCTTTCCTTGCTGGCGGCCGAGACCGACCATGGCTCGCTGGCCCGCCTGGCTGCCGGCGGCTTCCGCGACATCACCCGCATCGCTTCGTCCGATTCCGCGCTATGGGCGGGCATCAGCCTCGAATCGGCACAAGAGCTGCTGCCGGTCCTGGATCAGTATATCGATTTGCTGAACGGCTTCCGGGCCGCCCTGGCCGGTGGCGACCGCCTGACCCTGCAACGCTTTTTCTATCAGGCTGCCCAGTACCGCAACGCCTTGCCGGTCGACGGCCGCGGCGCGCTGACCGCGCACAGTTCGCTGACGGTCTATGTCACCGACCATCCCGGCGTCCTCGGTCACATCACCACCTTGCTGGGCGAACATGGCATCAACATCAGCAATATCCGGATCCGCGAACTGCGCACCTATGAAGGCGGCTGCCTGCAACTGCTGCTGCCGGACAGTTCCCAGGCCGCCCGAGCGGCATGGCTGCTCAAGGAGGCCGGTTATGAGTGCGACTGATTATGGCTTGATCGGCCATCCGCTGGGGCACAGCCTGTCGCCGTTCATCCACGAGGCCCTGATGGCGGCTGCCGGGCTGCCTGGTTCCTACCGGCTGTTCGACATCGCTCCCGAGAATCTGCCGGCCGAACTGCCGCCGCTGCTGAAGGGCCTGGCCGGCTTCAACTGCACAATCCCGCATAAAGAGACGGTCATCCCCTACCTGACCGGCCTGGATGCTTCGGCGGCCCGCTGCGGCGCTGTCAACACCGTCCGGGCGGGCATCGGCTACAATACCGATTATCGGGGATTCCTCAGCGATTGCCCCGACCTGGCCGGCCATCGGGTCCTGATTCTGGGCGCCGGCGGCGTCAGCCGGACAATGGCCTTCGCCGCCGCGGATTCCGGTTCGGCGATCTGGATCCTGACCCGCCGCCAGGAACAGGCGCAATCTTTGGCGGACGCCATCGGCCGCACCAATCCGGACTGCCCGGTGCGCTGTCCGGCCAACCTGGCCGAGTGGCTGGCCGAAGAACCCTTCACCGGACCGGATCGCCGTCCCTGGGCCCTGCTCAACGGTACCCCGCTCGGTCTTTGGCCGTTGACTGCCGGCCTGCCGTTTCCGCCAGAGCTGCTGCATCATTTCGATTGGGTATACGACACGATCTACAACCCGGTGGCCACCCGCCTGATCCTGGCCGCCCGTTCCCGCGGCGTTCCGGCTTACAGCGGCCTGGGCATGCTTTTCGCCCAGGCGCTGGCCGCACAGCGGATCTGGCATCCGGAGGCCGATTTCCCGGCCGGTGCCCTGGGCGGGATCCGTCGCCGGCTGTTCCGCACCGTTGTGCGGCAATTCCCGCTGACCTTTGTCCTGGTTGGCTTCATGGGCAGCGGCAAGACCACCGTCGGTGCGGCTCTGGCCCATCTGCTTGATTTACCGCTGGTCGACCTCGACCAGACCATTGCGGAAGCCAGCGGGCAATCCATTCCGGATATTTTCGCCCAGGCCGGTGAGCCGGCCTTCCGGGCCATGGAGCAGCAGCATCTGAACCGCCTGCTGCGGACGGAACAGAGCCAGATCCTGGCCACCGGCGGCGGCGCGCTGATTGATCCCGCGGCAGAGGCGATTGTCCGCCGGCAGCCGGCCTTGATCATCTTTCTGGATACGCCGCTGGCGGTCATCCGTCAGCGTGTTGGCGGCGGGGAGGGAAGACCTTTGCTGCAGGATCAGGGTGACGATCGGCTGGGAACCCTTTTCCGGCAAAGGGAATCGCGCTATCTGGCCCTGGCCGACCTGCGGGTGGACGGGTCGGCGGAACCGGAAACCATCGCCGCGGCCATCGCGGCAGGATTGGGATATAAAGGAGAAGAAATATGATTCTGGTTTTAAAACACGGCACACCCAAAGACAAGGTTGAAGAGATTTGCAGCTGGCTGACCGCATCCTTCGGCGTCCAGACCAGTCCGATTTATGGCAGCGACACCACAATCATCGGCCTGGTGGGCGATACCTCGGGTATTGACATCCAGGCGATCGAGCTGGAGGAAGCCGTCGAACGGGTGATGAAGGTCCAGGAACCCTACAAGCGCGCCAACCGGAAATTCCATCCGGATGATACGATTATCCGGGTCGGCGATGTCGTGATCGGCGGCAACCGGATCTGCGTCGCAGCCGGTCCCTGCTCGGTCGAATCCGAGGAGCAGGTCCGCCTGGTGGCCGAACGGGTGCGCGGCGGCGGCGCCCAGCTGCTGCGCGGCGGCGCCTTCAAGCCCCGGACATCGCCCTATGCTTTCCAGGGACTCAAGGCCGAGGGCCTGATGTACATGAAGCGGGCTCGCCTCGCTACCGGCCTGCCGGTTGTTTCCGAGATCACCAATCCCTCGCAGTTGGAGCTGTTCATGGAGTTTGTCGACATCATCCAGGTCGGCACCCGCAACATGCAGAATTTCGAGCTGCTCAAGGAGCTGGGTCGGGTTCGCAAGCCGATCCTGCTCAAGCGCGGCTTCGCCAATACGGTCGACGAGCTGCTCATGTCGGCCGAATACATCATGAGCGGCGGCAA
>JAEXPB010000457.1 GCA_023438965.1 Bacillota bacterium
CGTATTGAAGCGTGTTCCTTCCGGCGTAACGATCACCATGTTGCGATGGCTGTAAATTTCGATGGAATACTAATAGGGATTGATGAACTTCTGATTGCGCAGGTCTTCGCAAACCTTATTAAAATCCACCAGGGCGAAACTGGGCGTCATCAACTGGCCAATGTTGGACTTGATCGAAATGCTGGCGCACAGCAGCCGGCTATTATCAAAAATCGTCTCGCTGATGCTCTTGGCCTGGCCCAGCGCAGCTTCATTCATTTTCTTGGTTTCTTCATCGAGGGTCCGGCTGGTGAAGATAAAAAAGCCAACGCCGGTGATCATGACCGGAATCAGGATCAGGCACAGGAAAAAGGCAACCCGCCGCAAAAAAACCGGCAGCAGCTGCGTAGCCTGAAACCCGCTGACCCGCACAGCCGGCAGCCTCACGGACAATTCCCTCCGTCCGGCGTGGGCTGGCTGCCGCTCCTGCTGCTGATCCGGCGATAGGCGTCAGGTGTCAGACCGGCGTAGCGCTTAAACAAGCGGATAAAGTATTTGTCATTGTCATATCCGACAGTCCGTCCGATCTCGAAGACTTTTCCCGTCCCGGACAACAAGAGCTGCTTGGCTTTCTCCATGCGCAGCTGGGTCAGATAGTCCGTATAATTCATACCAACGGTCTGTTTGAACAGGCGGCTGAAATACATCGCGTTCAGATGAACCGTCGCAGCTGTTTCCGAGAGCGACACATCACGGCAGTAGTTTTGTTGCAAGTACTGCACGGCCTGTTTGATCGAGGCATGTATGCTGCCCTTTGCTTCGCCTGACCTGGCGAATTTTGTATGGTGCTGTTCCGAATTGTGTTTTTCCTCAATCAGAAACCGCTGCAGATCATGGATTGAAACGAAGGTTTCGATTCTGTCGAGCACCAGGCACAGATCGAAAATTTCCATAAAAGCTGCTGCCGCCTTATTGACTTGCTGCTCGATGGCCGCTTCCAGTTTGGCGGTCGGATGCGCCAGCGGATTGCAAACGAAGAAAGCCAGACGGGGGCAAGGTTCAAATTTTTCCACAAAGACAAGCTGATCCTGCTGATTGAGAAAACTCAGGATTGTCGGCAGCCTTCTGGATTCGCCTGGTTTATCCGCTGGTTCACCCTCATCCGCTTCTTCGGCCAGGATGGTGATCGACGCAATGGCTATCGGCTTATAGGTTGCCTGCTGGCCAAAACCCAGGCTGGCCATTTCCCGCTCCCGATCCGCATCACTATGCAGTTCGTCATCGGCCAGGCCATTCAGGAATTGCTTCTGCAGCAAAGGAAAGACCTGCTGCAGTTTTTTCTTTTCCGATTCCTGGTTATCGCGGCTTTGCCGCTCCAGCCGGATCTGGTCGATCAGGCGCAGAAAGCAAGCCTGTATCTGGTCAATCCGCACCGGCTTCAGCAGGTAGGACACCACGCCATATTCAATGGCCTTTTGCGCATACTTGAATTCCTGATAACCGGAGATGATGACCGTATGGGTTCCGGGACAATGCTGCATAATGTAGGCTGCAACGTCGAGTCCGCTTTTAACCGGCATATTCACATCCGTCAGGACAATATCGACCGGATTTTGCGCCAGAAAATCAATCGCCTGCTGACCATTCCCGAAAAGCGCAATCACATTGACGCCCAGATCTGAAGTTGAGAAATAGAAGGATAGTCCGCTGCGGATGATTTCCTCATCATCAACGATAATCATGCTGACAGTGTCGGCATTCATACCCGTTTCGTCCCCATTAAAGCACCCAGTTCGCGAATCCTTTCGTAGTATATCGCCGGCAGCGATCCGTCGGCCTGCGGGCCGATATTGATCAGCATATTGCCGTCCCATTGCCGGACTTTCTGATAGCTCTCATAGACCCAAGCCGCCGGTTTGTATCCAGTCGAGTGGTTCATATGCGCCCAGCCGGAGTTCTCTTCCCAGATGTGGCAGTGTTCCCAGTACAGGTCCTGCGGACGTTCATCCGGCAGACGGCACTCATATTGGGAGCAGAAGTCCCCTGCGCCGTGCAGCCGGTCATTGACCACGATAGCCGGCTGCAATTGCCGGATTTCGTCAAGCGTAATCACGCGCGAAACATCCGGAACGGTTCCGTCAAACCAGAGCAGATCGATCCGGCCATAGCGGGTCAGCAATTCACGGACCTGATTGCTGCAGTAATCGATATAATCATTTTCCAGGGTCTGCGGTACGACCGGCAAATCGCCGATCGGCTGATGGTCCAGGCCGCGGTTATCCCGGCCGGGCAGCCTGCCGCTGCCATAAAGGAACGACATGTAATAACGATGGACATACCAATCCGGCGGCGAATAATAGAGCCCGACTTTCAGGCCGGCTTTCCGGCATCCCGTGATATATTCGCCAACCAGATCGCGGCCATGCATATGGCATTTTGTGTTCAGGCAGCCATAGTCGGAGGGCCACATGGCAAACCCATCATGATGGCGCGTTGTGAAAACGGCATAGCGGAGTCCCGCATCGGCGGCAGCTTGCAACCAATCCTCCGGATGGAAATTCAGGGGATTGAAGCGACGGGCCAGGTCCCAGTAGGCGCGCGGCGTAATCGTATAATTGCCGCCGCTGGCTTCATCCCACGGCGTACGGTCCATCATCCCCCAGGACAAGTCGCCCTCGCCGCTGACCGTTGAAAGCCCATAGTGGACGAAGAGGCCAAGATTGCCGCCCTGGAAATACCAGTCGGCATCAGGATGCGGATTGCGCGGCAGGCAGCGCTGTTCGCACGATTTTTCAGACATTCGGTTTATCCTTCTTTCCGGTTCATTTTTTCGCCAGAAATGAATTGATCTGACGTTGCAGCTCTTTGGCGATCCGGCCGACGCCTGCGGCTTCCAGACAATTGTTCATCTCCTGATAAGCAGCAATCGGATCGGCGAAGGTCCCATAAAACAATCCGGGACAGTATTTGGTGGCGATCATGTCATATTGCGTCAGTTCCAGTTTGACCGGCTGGGTATCCACACCGAAGCCTGTCAAGGGGACGATCCGGGCTGAAGCTTCCAGGGCCAGCCGATCCCGGATAAAGCTCGGGCTATAGCCCTGGTTTTTCAGCGTGTAGCGGGCATTGGCCACCGTCCAGTCCGGCAAGCCGTAATGACAGTTGATGTTGCCGCCATCCACATTGTCATACTCAAAGGTGCGGATGTAATTGCCGGTGACACGTTCATAATGCACGCCTTCAATGCCATAGGCCAGCAGATCGGTCAGCTTGCTGCCGGTTGCCGTCCAGAGCAGGTTGACCAGTTCCAGCGTTCGCTGCAGGTTGCCGACGGTAGCCGGAATGGCGAGGGCTGTGCCATGCTTGCCGACCGGGGTTTTGCGATAAGTCTGCAGCATCAGCGCCGTAACGGGAAGACCCCAGCGGGCTTCCCAGTTCTTTATCGAGAGATACTGATCAAAGCCGGCTGACTCCATGATCATTTTCTTTTGGTAAAAGCCATTCGAGATGCGATCCGGCACCTCATCCTTGACGGTCAGGGCATCTTTACGGATATACCCTTCCTGGTACCAGCGGGCCATCCGGATAAAAAAGCGGCTGAGATCCACATCGAGAATGCTCACGACAGTTGAGGTCATGTCTTCCTGACGCGTGAAGGCCGGCGGGATCATCGTCATGGAACCGCAGGGGACATCATACCAGGTTGCGACGAAATTCCGGATGACCGAAGTTGAGATACCGATGCCCAGGTTACCGCCAGCTTTTGCCTTGGCCAGAAAATTTTCCAGAACATCCAGCAATGCGTCGGGCGGGACAAGATCGCCGCTCTTCTCCCACTCCTGTTGAGCCTTGTTATAGGCGATCAGATCCAGATATCGCTCAACCAGCTCGGTCGGCACAAAAATACACCGCGGATCCACCGTCCAGCCCATGCCAATGGGAATCGCATAAAGTTTGCCGTTAATTCGCCCGCAATCCCAGATCCAATCGTTAAATTCCTGCCATAAGCCTGGCGCGTAGGCGGTGATCGCATCATCCAGCTGGATGTACGAACCATCGTTGACCTCGGTCTGCAGCGACAGCATCCAGCCCAGCCAGACCATATCGATTTTTTCTGAAGCGGCAACCGCCAGATGCCAACGTTCGCCATATTCATTGAAAGGCACCACTTTAAAATCCAGATAGGTGTTCGGTAAATAATCCTGAAGCTGCTGATTGAACAGGGTCAGGACCCTGTCCGAATCAGCCTGTTTGCCGGCCCCGCCGGTCATGTATTTGACGACATAGGGTTCGCGTTTTACTGTCGAAGCCGGTGAAGCCGATTCGCCAGGTTGAGCCGAAGGTGCGGACAGGCAGGCCGATGTGCTGAGCAGGATTATGCTCAGCAGCAGCAGGACTATCGATTTGATCCGGTTCCCACGCATATCCGCGTCCCCATGTTTCATACTTCCGTAGATGCCGCCTTCCATTGTATTCCTGGGGCGAATGAACAGCAAGGCAAGGAAGATGACAATAATTGTCTATATAAGATAGTAATAGTGCACAAATTTGACATTTGGCCCCCAAGAACAGCAGGATAATGGAGGTGACTTTCACCGATTCCAATGCTAAGATGACAGCGTCAGCCAACTGCGGCACATCAGCCGCCGATTCTGCTGTTGGAGGAACCAGGTTTTCTATGATGGATAATAAAGTCTCCGGGCCATTGATCTGCACAGTCTCCGCCACAGAAGGCATACCGGGGTTGCTGGCGGCCCTTGATCGCTGCCGGGACACTGACGAAGGCTGTCCGGCCATGATCAGGCTGGAGCCTGGCCGGTACTTCGCCGATCAGCCGATCCGATTCGGTCCCGAACACCGGAACCTGATCCTCAGCGGTCCGGGAGCGCGGTTAATCGGCGGCAAGCTGCTGCCGGACTGGCATGCGGTAACCGATCCGGCCGTTTTGCGCCGCCTGGATCCGGAAGTCCGCAAGCATGTTCTGGTCTGCGATTTGGGCCAATGCGGCATTGCCGATCCAGGCGGATTAAGCCGCCGCGGTTGGTTCGACGATGTCTCCCCGTCACACGCGGAGCTCTTTCTCAACGGCGAACCGCTGGATCTCGCCCAGTATCCGAAAAAAGGGCAATATCTGACCATTTCCGGATATGAGCGGGAGATCGTCAATGAATGCGAACAGCGGATCGGCGATCCGGAAGCCAGTTTCTATTATCAGGACACGCGTCCCCAAAAATGGCAGGTTCAGCCGGATCTCTGGGCGCATGGCTACTGGTGCTGGGATTGGGCGAACTCTTATGAGCATGTCACGGCAATCGATCCCGCCCGGGGTTCAATCCGCCTGGGCGATATCCCCCAAGGTAAAGTCCGGGGTTTTAATCCGGGGCAGCGGTTTTGCCTGCTCAATCTTCTGGAAGAAGTCATTCACCCCGGATCCTATTATATCGATCGCCAGGCGAACCAGGTTTACTTATATCCCCGGCTGCCGGATCAATTAGCCGACCCGCAAACCGAATTGATCATCTCGGTGCTGGATGCACCGTTGCTCCAATTGCAGGGCTGCGAGAAGGTCACGATCCAGGGCGTTGAGCTATCCTGTGTCCGCGGTCATGCGGTCAGCATTCAGGGCGGTCGTCAGGTCTGTCTTGACAACTGCATTTTGAAGAACATTGGCAATACGGCAGTCGAATTGATCGAAGGGTCGGGACATTCGGTTCAGAATTGCACGATTCATCAGTGCGGCGACGGCGGCATCCGGGCTTTCGGCGGCGATCGCCTGTCACTGGAGCCAGCCGGATTCCGGTTTGATAATAATCACATCCACCATATTGCCGCCTGGAGCCGCTGCTATAAGCCTGGCGTCCTGGCCATGGGTGTCGGCATGTCCATCAGCCATAACCTGATCCATGATTGTCCGCATTCGGCCGTTTTGTTCGGCGGCAACGATATCCGGATCACGGACAACGAAATATACCGGGTTTGTCTGGAGAGCGGCGACGCCGGTGCGATTTACGCCGGCCGTGATGTGACTTTCCGCGGCAATCAGGTCAGCCACAATTTCATTCACCATCTGGGCGGCGTCGGCATGGGCACGATGGGCATCTATAATGATGATGTCCTGAGCGGCACGATCATGGAAAACAACTTCTTCTATGAGGTTGGCCGAGCCGTGATGCTTGGCGGCGGCGTTGATTTCATCGTCCGGAACAATGTTTTTGTCAAATGCTATCCGGCCGTCGCCCTGGATTGCCGCGGCGCGCATACGGCCTTTTTCTGGGGCGGCGTTTACGAGCAGCAGCGCCAGAAACTATACAATGGCCGCCAGTCCTTCCTGAAGCCCAATGATGACCGTGTGCGGTTGGATTGCACAAAAAGCCCCTATATTGACCGTTACCCGGAGCTGGGGCGGCTAAACGCCATGTATGAGCAAGGGCGGC
The DNA here is from genome assembly GCA_023438965.1 of Bacillota bacterium. GTDB lineage: Bacteria > Bacillota > Clostridia > Saccharofermentanales > UBA5734 > UBA8949. The sequence continues at coordinate 6,414 of JAEXPB010000457.1, forward strand.
AGCTGAAGGCTTCTGCCCAGATCAGCAACAACGTCTTCTGCACCCGGCCGGCGTTTCGCTATACTTATGCCCGCCGCGAAGGCGGTTTAGAAAAAGTGCTGGACTGCGGCGAGCCAGTTCAATTGACGGATGCGCAGATGAGCGAGCTGTTCGATTTTCGGCACATCGTCCGGCCGACCTGGTCCGCCGGCAAAGGCGACTGGCGCTTCACAGACAATTTCACGGCTTTCCCGGACGACTTCCGGGACGCCGATTGGGCTGATATCGAGGTCAAGCCGGTTTCCCAGGCCTTCGAATATGGCTACCAGGCGGTTTCCTTCCAGGATATCGGGCTGCGGCCATCTGAACGCACAGTCAATCCGATCCGGGTGCAAACCAGCCTGACCTATCCCTATCGTGGCGATGATCGGCCGCTGACACTGGGCATACGTAACCGCATGCCTATTCCCGTCCACGGCGAAATCAGCCTGGCAGCCGACAATCCGCGGGTCAGCCTGACCGTTAAACAGATCGCCTTTGATCTGGCTCCCTATGAGGAACGCACCTGCTTGGTTGGGAATCTTGGCCAGGAAGATATTTTCACCGTCGAAGCCCGGGGCATCACGCCGGGCATCCGACCTTCCCGGGCCGTCAATTTGATGGGCCAGTGGAAACGATTTTAGGAGCAGCCAAAATGAAGCAGCAAGTCACCAGAGAGCAGGTTAAAGTGTGTTATGATGCGGTCCTGGAGCGGATTCGGACACTGCATGTCAAAACCTTCCAGGGTCATCCGACGCCATTGTTCTTGATTTCCAACGCCTATCCGGGAGTCTGGCTCGAGCATGTTTACGACGCCATCAGTTATGCGCATTTTGATCCGGCCATGGCGCCACTGGCTCAATCCCAGGTTGAGCTTTTCCTGAACAACCAAAAGCCGGACGGCCAGTTGCCCTGTTTTGTCCTGGACGGATCAAATCCGAATGTGAAGGCCTACGGACGTCTGATTGGCTACGGTCAGCTGCAAGAATGCGTTTCCTTTGCCCGTCTCTGCCTGGAGGCATACGAACTGGTTCAGGACCGGCCTTTCCTGGAGCGTGCTTACACCGGTTGCCGGAATTGGGACAACTGGCTGGTCCGCTACCGGACGACCCTGCAGACCGGTTTGATCGAATTGTTCTGCGAATTTGACAGCGGTCATGACAATAGTCCGCGCTTTAGCGGATTTTCCAGCAAAGGCTGCCCTGGCTCGGATGCCCGGGTCTGCAATCCCGATTCTTTCCTGCCGATTCTGGCGCCGGATATCAACGCCGTCGTATTCGGCTCGCGCATGGCGCTGGCCCGGATGGCCGGGATTCTGGACCGTCCCGCTGAAGCGGCGCAATGGCGGCAAAAGGCGGATCTGATCTATCAAGGTCTCCTGACCCACTGTTATGACCAGGAAGATCAGTTTTTCTATGATGTCGACTGTCGCGGCCAATTCCGCAAATACCGTTCGATCCACATCGTCAATCTTTTCCAGGAGCATGCCCTGCCCCAGCCTCTGGCCGACGTGATCTACAATCGTTACCTGCGCAATCCGGCTGAATTCTGGACGGCTTATCCCTTCCCTTCCCTGTCTGTGGCGGATCCGGAATTCAAGCAGGAGTCCGAAGGCAATGATTGGGGCTTCTATGCGCAAGGACTGACCGCGCTGCGCGCGCTGCGCTGGATGGATCATTATGGTAAAAGCGCTGATTTGACGATCCTGATGCAGGCCTGGGTGAATGCCCTGACCCTGGCCGAAGGCCGTCCTTTCACGCAGGAACTGCACCCGTTGACCGGAGAGCCGAGTCGCTCATCGGCCTGGTATTCCAGCGTCATGCTGTTTTATCTGCACGCTGTCCGACGGTTGGGCCTGATTGATCGGTCCTGATTGTTGGCCCTGATGAATCCGCTCAGGAGGTAAGCCATGGTGCAGGTATTTTGGCACAGCTCGGAATTGCCCGTGCATCAGTCCACAGTTTTTCCGGCGCCTTATTTATACCGGAAGCAAACGAATTTCATCATCTTCCGCTATGAGTCCGCAGGCCTGCTGACTGTTGTTTACGAGCAAGCACCGCACTCGGTTTGTGTACGTCCCCGTTCGCTCGGCATTCAGGCCAGTTTATGCCAAAATACGGTAACGCTTTCTTTGAATCGGCCGGGTAATTTTTCGCTGGAGATCAACGGCAACACCGATGATGTTCTGCTTGTCTTTGCCAGCGGCGCTGATCAGGTCAATCGGCTAGATTATGCGCAGGTGTTCTATTTCCCGGCCGGTGAGCAAAATGCCGGGATAATCGAAGTTGCTCAAGACGACACTCTAATCTATCTGGAGGAAGGCGCGCACATCCATGGCAAGATCCTGGCCGAAAACAAGCGGCATCTGGCGGTTTCCGGCCTTGGCATCTTGTCGATGGAAAATTACGAAAGAGACAAGGCGAGCTGGAACCTGACCCTGGATTTTCGCTTCTGCTCGGATCTGTCGCTGGAGAACATTACAGTTACCGATAGCTGCAGCTGGAGCTGCCGGATCTTTGGCTGCCAGGATGTCCATATCGATAATCTGAAAATCATCGGTCAGCGCGGCAACTCTGATGGTATTGATGTCTGCGGATCGCGGGATGTCCTGGTTGAAAATTGCTTCACCCGGGTTTGGGATGACTCCCTGGTCGCCAAGGCTTTTGATACCGGCGACCTGACCCGGGTTCTCTTCCGGAACTGCATTTTATGGAATGATTTCGCCCGGCCGATCGAGGTCGGTGTCGAGTTGCGGGCTGATCGAATCAAGGACATTCGCTTTGAAAACATCGACATCATCCATTCGCCTACCGGTTATCCTTTGATGGGCATTCATCATGGCGATCGGGCCGAGGTCTCCGATATTCATTTTGAAAACATTCGGATTGAGGATACGCCAGGCGCCCAGCTCCTGGATATCCGCATCACCGATTCGGTCTGGAACACTGATCTGCGGAAGGGTGGCATTCATGATATCTATTTCAAGAATATTGATATCTTGGAAGAACTGCCAGTGTCCTGGTCCAAGTCGAGAATCCAGGGTTACAGCGCGGATGCTGGCGTTAAAAATATCGTGTTGGAGAATATTCGTTTTTTAGGGCAAGCCGTGCGAAATGCTGAAGAATGCGGTTTGCTCATCATGGACTATGTCGAGGGAGTCCGCTTCATTGCCGATCAGGGTCCGTTCGTAAGTCTCGTCCAGGCCAGGCTCGAACCCGCTGTTCCGGACCAGATTGCTGAAGATGGTCTTGCGGTCAGGCATTGCCGGGCTTGGTTCACCAACACCGCGGATCAGCAGCGAACAGTGACCTGCCGGTTCAAGCTTTCACCATCCGGACGAGCCCGGTGCACCCCCGAAGCAGTCGATCTCGTTTTGCCTGGTCGCGCGACGATCAGTCAAGACCTGAAAATCAGCTGTCCGCCCGGCAAATTCTGTTTGCATATCGAGTCCTCCGATCCCGGTTTGACCACCGATTGGCAGTTGCTGGCGTCCGACTTGATCCTGGATGGTGGACTTGACCAGGCACCGGTTCTCCGCGCGGTCTATTGCCGGGGCGAAACAGCCGGGGAAATCCGGTTGGCGAGCAATGCGAACAACTTGCTGGTTCAGTCCGATCTGCTCAAGAAC
>JAEXPB010000467.1 GCA_023438965.1 Bacillota bacterium
ATTTAGTTGCGATCGGCACCTGCTGACCGCTCGTGTAAGCAGCTTCGATGGCATTGATGATGGTTACCGGCAGAAGCAATTCAGAGATCGGCTGAGGCATTTTACCGGTTCGCACCATTTCGGCGAAATGTGCCGTTTCGATTTCGTATCCGGGAGACACATCAATATTCTGGTTGAAAACGCCTTGTTTGGTCAGTACTGTGCAGCCATACTTGTAAAACTCATCCATTAAGGACAACGCCACGGTGAAACGGTCATATTCCAGACAGGCTGAAACGCCGGCTGGCGTGCGGAGAGCCCGGACCGCCAGCGGCGAGTAGCCGAAGATGGTCAGCGTGATCTCGACCAGATGCGACGCATAAAAGCTGAAACCGCCATAGTCGTTGACCATGCTGACCGGTGCCCAGACATGGCCGCCCAGCAAATCATTGCCGGCGTTACGGGCCACATCCCTCTGGGTCAGGGCATCGGCTACCAGTTTGGTCGAGGAGCCGCCCATGATTGGGGCATTGCAGCGGACTGCCAAATCCAGCAGGTCGCGTGCGGTATCCTGCTTGTCGGTGAAGGGTTTGTCCACGAACACCGGCATTCCCATCTCAATGAAGGGCCGGGCATAGCCGGGATGCAAACCGCCGTGGCGGGAGGTGATCATCATCGCGTCAACCCGGCCAATGAATTCCTGCGGATTCCCGGCGATGAAATCCAGCTGGCCTTCCTGAAAGACTTTCTTGCTGGCTTCAGGGTTCTCGCCGGCGATGCCGACCACCCGCAGGTCTTCATATTGGCCGGAAAGGTTGAAGATCTTGGTAAAAGCCAGGGCATGCGAGTTTTCACTGCCGATAATGCCGATTCGGTACATGGATTTTTCCTCACTTTCAATTGATTTGCTGGAGCAATGTCTGCAGGGCTTGCATGGATTCAGCGCTCGCTTCGGCCGCACCGGCGGAAAATTGCCCGCCGCCCGGCAGCCGCAGCGTCGCTTCATCCAGCTTGGCATGCAGCCGGTAATGGGTTTCCAGGGAAATCCAGCCGTCATAATGATCCTGGGCCAGCAGGCGAAGCTGCTCGGCGATTCTGGCCCGGCCGCTGCCGACCAGGACCGCTTCGGGTTGCCCATCGACCAGACGGGCATCTTTGATATGCACATGACAGATCAACGGTTTCAACAGGGCGTAGCCCCGGATCGGATCCTCGCCGTCCGGCGTGAACAGCAGATTGCCGCCATCCCAGAGGGCGCGGACCTGCGGTGAATCGATGGACCTGACATAGCCGGCCAGTGCGGCTGCCGTATGGCCGTTGACCGACGGATCAGACTCCAGGGCCATGGTGACGCCGTAATCGCGCAGCAACGGCACAACATCGAAAAAAGCGGCCTGCAAGGCTTCTGGCGCCAGTTGCTGATCGGCATTCCGCCAGAAGCAAAAGCCGCGTACAATGCCCGCCCCCAGGGTCCGGGCGATTTCCAGCGATCGTTTCAATCCGTCCAGGTGTGTCTGCCGGGCAGTTGCATCCTGATAGGCGCATTTATAGAAGGGGAGGCTCAGGCAGCAGACCTGCAGCCCGGCCGCCGACAGACCTGCCTGCAGGCGGTTAACCAGCTGCGGTGTCCAGTCAAAGACGCCCAACCCCTCGACGGAGCGCAGCTCGACGCCCGGTAAGCCGAAGTGCCGGCAGAAGGCAATGACATCATCGAGTTGCTGGGATATTTCATCGGTTATGATGCTTAGTTTCACAAAATCACCTCTGGCGTCGATCAAGGCCGGCGCGAATGCTTGCGCCGGCGCAGTCAGGGCCTGGCCGGCAGCAGGGCTGCGCTGGCCGGATCCAGGTAAAGCACGGCATCGGCGCACAGACGCAGGATCGACGCCGGGCAGGCCGGTTCGATCCTGCCGGCGACCGTTTCCCGAACGGCCTGGGCTTTCGTCGCGGCCGGCACGATGCAGAAATGATGGCTGGCGTGCGCCAGCGTCGGGATGGTCAGGGTCAGCGCCTGCTCGGGCACCTGGTTCAATGCAGCGAAGCAGCCGTCGTGCACCTGCTGCTGGCGGCAGACCGGATCGAGCGAAACACAGCGGACCGGCAGGGGATCGTGGAAATCAGCGACATGCGGATCATTGAACGCGATGTGTCCGTTTTCGCCAATGCCCAGGCAGACGATATCCGGCGGGTCGGCGGCCAGCAAGTCACCATAGCGACGGCATTCCGCGGCGATGTCGGTCGCATTGCCGTTGAGGTAGTGGACTTGGCGGAACGGCACCCGGCCGAACAGCCGCTCACGCAGGAAATTGCCGAAACCCTGCGGTGCAGCCGCCTCGAGTCCGACATATTCATCCATGTGAAAGGCGACAATCCGGCTGAAATCAATGGCCGGATCGGCAGCCAGGGCAGCCAGGAATTCGTTCTGGGAGGGCGCGGCGGCGAAAATCATGGACAAATGATCCTTTTCCTGCAGTTGCCGGGCGATGCAGGCTGCCACATCCCGGGCAGCCTGGCAGCCCATTTCCTGACGGGAGGGATAGACTTGGACTTGGAAGGACAACTTCATAACAGTAAACCTCGCACGAATTGAATTTTGATAGTAAACGATTACTGTAAACAAGCTAAATTATAGGTCGCATAAAGGTTAAAGTCAAGATTTGACAAGCCTGATTGTCTGATTTAAGATGAAGTATACGATTACTATCGAGGATGAACAAATGGCGAAATTACCCACGATCCATGATGTGGCCCGGGCCAGCGGGGTATCCGTGGCGACGGTTTCCCGCGTCCTGGCCAATAAAGATTATCCGATCAGCGCCGAGAGCCGCCAGCGTGTCTATCTGGCTGTCCGGCAGCTGAATTATACGCCCAACGCAATGGGCAAGAATCTGAAACTGCAGGCCAGCCGGGAAATTGGCGTCTTGCTGCCCAATCTGACCAATCCCTATTATGCGCAGCTCTTGCAGGCGATTCAGGATTCGGCCGATCGGAACGACTACAGCATCGTCTTGTTCAGTGCCGGCCGTAACGCCCGCAAGGAAGCTCAGGCTCTGGAATCAATGATCCAGAAGCGGGTGGCCGGCATTCTGCTGGTCAGTACCAGTCCGGATCCGGCAGCCGTGCAGCGGGTTCTGGACCTGGGCTATCCGCTGGTGACCATGGAGC
>JAEXPB010000509.1 GCA_023438965.1 Bacillota bacterium
TTCGGCATCATCCAGGGCAGCACCTATGCCGACCTGCGCCAGCAAAGTGCCCGCGAGATTACGGCCTTCGACCTGCCGGGCTATGCGATCGGCGGGCTGAGCGTCGGCGAGCCCGGGCCCCTGATGTACGAAATGCTGGAAGCCACCGTCCCGCTGATGCCGGCCGACCGCCCCCGCTACCTGATGGGTGTCGGCACGCCGGATTACCTGATCGAAGGCGCCATCCGCGGCATCGACATGTTCGACTGTGTGCTGCCGACCCGGATCGGCCGCAATGGCACGGTGCTGACCAGCCAGGGTCGGATGATCGTCCGTGACGCCCGCTTCGCCCGCGATTTCCGTCCGATCGACGAAGCCTGCGACTGCTATGTCTGCCGGAATTACAGCCGGGCTTATATCCGCCATTTGATCAAGGCCGGCGAGATGTTCGGCCTGCGTCTGACCTCCTGGCACAACATCCATTTCCTGCTCAAGCTGATGGAGCAGGTCCGGCAGGCGATTGCCGATGACCGCCTGCAGGATTTCCGGGATGCCTTTTTCGCCCGCTTCGGCTATTGAGCGCGGCAGCTGCCCAACCGCAGTTCCGGACTGCTTTTGCCACATTTCTTAACACATTGGTTATAAGCTGCTCTTGCGCAGCATCCCGGTTTAATGCTATAGTAAAAAATGCTGTTAGATTCCAAAGCAATGGAATTATACCAAGGAGGATATAAGAATGTTGAATATGGCCTTGACCGCTACGACCGGCACGACCGGCGACCTGTCATCGATTCTCGGTTTGGTCCTGCCGCTGGCACTGATGTTCGGTCTGATGTACCTGCTGCTGATCCGCCCGCAGAAGAAAAAAGAGAAGAAACTGCGCGAACAGATCAACGCGATGGTCGTGGGTGACAGTGTGGTCACCATCGGCGGCGTGGTTGGCCGGATCGTCAACATCAAAGACGACGAAGTCACGATATCCACCAGCGTGGCCAACACCCTGATCACCTTTAAGAAGAGCGCGATCAATACGGTCGTCAAGCCGGTTTCCGACTGAACAGCCGCGACACCGGCCCGCACCAGGTTATTAAAATCGATTCAGTCACTTTGGAGGTATATCCCATGCAACACATCCAGACCATCAATGGCGCCTGCATCCAGAAGCCGGTCGGCGGCAAAGCCTGCGGCGAATGCCAGACATCCTGCCAGTCCGCCTGCAAGACCAGCTGCACCGTTGCCAACCAGAAGTGCGAGAACAAGAGCCGCTGATAAACGTCAACTTCAGATCAAACACCTGGACAAGATAGTGGAAAGCCGCCGGCTTTTCACTATTTTTGCAAAAACGGAGGTTATTACTTGCTGCACCTTTTTCAAATCAACCAGGATCGCCTGGCCTTCGACTCGGAAAGCGGCGCCCTGCACCTGGTCGATGATCTGGCCAGCCAGGTCCTGCAAGCCTGGCAGGCGGCTGGCGGCGTCCAGCCTTCCGTTGCCGAATTGACCCGCCTGGGCCAAACTCTGGGGCCGGAAGGCCTGGCCTGCAGCCAGGAAATCAGCGAGCTGGCCGCGGCCGGCCTGCTGTTCGCCCCGACTGCGGAAGCGGACATCCGGCAGCTTTACCCGGATCAGCCGCGCATTAAATCCATGTGCCTGCATTTGTGCCATGACTGCAACTTGCGTTGCCGCTATTGCTTTGCCGGCACCGGCGATTTCGGCACCGGCGAGCGTTCGCTGCTGAGCCTGGAGACCGGCCGCCGCGCCGTCGATTTCCTGATCGAGGCCGCCGGGCCGCGCCGCAACCTGGACATCGACTTCTTCGGCGGCGAGCCGCTGCTGAACTGGCCGGTTGTCGTCGCGCTGGCGGAATATTGCGAACAGCGGGGCGCCGAGACCGGCAAACAGCTCCGCCTGACCCTCACCACCAACGCGGTCCTGCTGGATGAGCAGAAGACAGCCTTTATCAACCGCCATTTTAAAAATGTCGTCCTGAGCATCGACGGCCGCCCGGAAGTTCACGACCGGATGCGTCCGGATGCCGGCGGGCATGGCTCCTATGACCGGACAGCCCGCCATATCCGCAGCTTCCTCGCCGCCCGCGGCGACCGGGAATACTACCTGCGCGGGACCTACACGCGGGAGAATCTGGATTTTGCCGCGGATGTCCTGCACCTGGCCACCCTGGGCAGCCAGGTGTCGATTGAGCCAGTGGTGTCGCCGCCCGGCAGCGGTTTCGAAATCCGTCCGGAAGATGTGCCGGCGCTGGAGCGCGAATATGAGTCGCTGGCCCGGACGCTGGCCGAGAGGCGCGCGGTGGGCAAGGGCTTCAACTTTTTCCACTTCATGATCGACCTGGATGGCGGCCCCTGCGCCTTCAAGCGGCTCAAGGGCTGCGGCGTCGGCATGGAATACTGCGCGGTGACGCCGGATGGCGACATTTACCCTTGCCATCAGTTTGTCGGCCAGGAGCGTTTCCGGATGGGCAATGTCCATGACCGGCCGGTCCGGCTCGATCCGGCGGTGCAGGAGCAGTTCCGCGGCCTGCTGGTGCCGGACAAGCCGGCCTGCCGGTCCTGCTGGGCCCGCTACTTCTGCAGCGGCGGCTGTGCGGCCAACGCCTGGCATGCCAGCGGCGATGTCGGCGGCCTGTATGAGATCGGCTGTGCGCTGCAGAAAAAACG
>JAEXPB010000404.1 GCA_023438965.1 Bacillota bacterium
TAGTCCGAGACATCTGGCACCTCTCATTTCTAAAGCCTGGCATCCTCATTCATTTTATTCGATTATGATGTTACTGACTAACTTCCGTTTCCCATTATTAAAGTGGATCTTACTTTTTCATTTAAGCTTCGGAAATTATTCGGAAAATTTTTCTATTTCGGGACTGGGCAGTCCGACCGAAAAAGCTTACAATATTTGTGGATGATTTTTCGTCCGGAATTCACTCAGGCATCAGACCATCAACCGATTGAAAGGTTTAGACTGGAGTTGAAATCAATCGGGCCGACCTGGCAACGCAGGTTCAGCAAAGCGGCTTTGGAGGTGCAATGATGTTGAAAAGAGCATGGACCCGGTTCCATACCCTGATCGCAGGTTTCCTGGTGGCTTTTTTCTTTGATGAGAGCCAGTCTCAGGTTGAGCAGGATGCGGTTCAGGAACAGAAGTCCGAACTCACGCGCGATAATGGCCAGCTTCCATTGGCGGCCGATCGGGACCAACTGCTGCTATAATTGAATCAAACCCGGACAAGGGCAGGTGGCGAGATGACGCGACGCGGTTATCATGCCGATGATCGGCTGCTATTCGGCGGCGACCAACTGGAATTGCTCCAGCGTGCCCAACAGGAGATCCGCTGGCTGCTGGATCGCGGCTATAAAGCCAATCCGGTCCTGGATCTGGTGGGCGGCCATCATCAACTGACGGCCCGCCAGCGCAACGCCTTGCAGCGGACGACTGCTTCCGGCGAACAGTGCCGGCGTCGCGCGGTCACGCGGCTGCCAATGCCGGCGGTCCGCGATCAGGAGATCCTGATCGACGGTTTCAATATCATCATAACCTTGGAAACCGCATTATCCGGCAGCCTGCTGGTGCGCGGCAACGACGGTGTTGTCCGCGACCTGGCCGGCCTGCGCGGCACCTACCGGATCATCCCGCAGACTGAACAGGCCCTGGCGATATTGGGCCGCGGGCTGGCGGCCGCAGCTCCCGCCCGGGTCCGGATCTACCTGGATGCTCCGGTCTCCAACTCCGGCAAACTGCGGCAGCGGATCCTGGCGGCAGCCGACAGCTGGCCGATGCCGGTCGAGGTCAGCCTGGTCGCCGATCCGGACGCCATCCTGTGCGAACATGAACGGGTGGTTACCGCCGATTCTCTGATCCTGGACAACTGCGTCAGCTGGATCGACCTGATCGGCGGCCTGATCCGGGAGTCTGTTCCTGAGGCCTGGATTGTCAGCTTCAGCGACCCGGAAAGCTGATTGTTTTCCGGCCGCTTTTCTAATAGAATGAGAAGAGCAAGGTGAATTGACCAGCAGGGGGGATTTTCTTATGACCAACGGTCCGGCCAGTACGGGTGCCGCCGCCGCGCCAGCCCAAGCCAAACCCTTGACCTTGATCCGTCTCGTTGTTCTTCTGATTAAAGGCTATATCAAAAATATCCCGTCCATGCTCATCTGGACCGTCGTCCGAATGGCTTTGTCTTTCGCGGCCGTTCTCGTCCTGCACACATACTTTGTCGTCGTCAGGAACGAGGGTTTCGCCGCTGACCCGAACAATCCGGTCTATCGGCTGATCGCCTTCAAGGCCACACGGACCGATGCCCTGACATTCTGGACGCTGGCTGCCTTCCTCGTGTCCACTCTGGCCGGCCGGATCTGGTTCGGCGGACCGTTGAAATTAATCAAGGATCTGGCCGCCACACCTGGCTGGCTGGCCCGCAGCTTCCAGAAATCCGGCCGCCAGGCGATGCCGATGCTGCTGGCCGGTCTGGCGGCGGCCATCGCCGGCTCATTCCTGACCCGGAGTTATTATGTCCTGGCGACGGTGGCGATCGGCATTTTCCTATCCTTCACGTCACGGGAGCAGGGAATGTGGTTCCTGTTCCTGTCTACGGGATGGTCGGATTTCAAGCGGGCTTTCCTGAAAAATAAGAATATCCATCACGGGCCGATTGTCGTGCTGATCTTCGGTTTGGTCCTGGGCTTGGCTGTGGCCTTGTTCATACCTTACACCACCGGCGGCACCGTGATCCGTATCATAGCCATCGTCCTGGGCCTGGCCGGTTCCATTTACAGCGGCCGGCGTTCGCTGTCGCCGCGCGCGCTGCTCTGGGTCGCCGCATTCCTGGCCTTCCAGGCCGTCCTCCTGCGCGTCTCGGCGGTCTACGCCGACGACGGCGGCTGGCTGGAAGCCGGCGGCAATTTCTGGTCCTGGTGGAACAGCCCCGGCCGGAGCACCGCGATCCAAATGGGCCTGAACCCGGCGCTGCTGTCCCTGCTGGCCTCGCTGCTGGGCAGCGGCAGCGTGCCCAAGCCGCCGCCGATCCCCGGCGTCATGGACTATAATGTCGAAGGTTGGAAGTGGGTGCGCGAGAACGACAAGTGGGTGCTGTACCAGACGGACAGCGCCGGCAACAAATACGGCACCGGATTGCCGCAATCGATTTTCGAGGCTGACCCGACGGCGTTCGGCAATCTGGTCCGCATGTACACCCAGCCGACCTGCAGCTATGATCCGGTCGTCAACCAGGTCAATCAGGATATGGAGAACTTGGGCCGCGGCTATACCGACCGCTTCAGCCTGACCAGCTGGAAGAACCTGAGCCCGGCCGATCGGGAGACATCGATG
>JAEXPB010000549.1 GCA_023438965.1 Bacillota bacterium
AAGGGCAATTTGCAGCATGGGAGAGAGTCATATGACGTGAAGCGTGATTATCGGCGCCGGGAAAATTGCCAGGGGATTTATCGGTCATCTGCTCTATTTGAGTGGCATCCCCTTTACCTTTGTCGAGAAAAACGAGGCGTTGGCGGCGTTGATCAACGAACGCGGCCAGTACACTGTCAACATCCTGGGTTGCCCGGAGAAGAATTGCCTGGTTAAAGGTGTCCGAGCATTGAAATTCTCGGAAGCCGCAGCTGTGGCTGAGGCAATTGCCAACGCCGACGCGGTCTTTACCGCGGTCGGCGGCAAGAATCTGGGCGACATCATCCCGCTGCTGGTCAATGGCATTGAAAAGAAGGCCGCCCAAAACGGCAACCTGAATATCGTCACTTGCGAGAACTGGAAAATGCCGGCCGCCATCCTGCGCACGGGCATAGAAGCTGCGATTGCCAGGCCAGCGCAGTCGTATCTGGCCAGTCATGTCGGGATCACCGAAGCGGTCATCATGCGTTCGGCGATCGAGTCAGATGCCGAACGCCTGAAAATAGATCCGTTGGTCGTCAATGTGCAGGATTTCTGGCAGCTGCCAGTCGATGCCTCCCGCATTGTCGGCGAGTTGCCGGAAATCCAAGGTTTGCAGCTGATTGATCAGTTCACCGGCTTTCTGGAAAGGAAATTCTATACCTATAATGCCGCCAATGGGACCGTTTCTTATCTTGGTGCGCTTCTCGGTTATGAAAGATTGGCTGATGCCGCCCATGATCAGCGGATTCTGGCCATTCTCGACGGTGTCTATCGGGAAACCGCCCAGGCGCTCGCGAGAAAGCATGCTTTCCCCTTGGACGAACAACTGGCTTTTACTTTGACTTCCAGGAAAAAACTGCAGGACTACACCATCGTGGACTTTATCGTAAGAAATGCCCGCGACCCGATCCGCAAACTGGGCCAGGACGATCGTCTGGTTGGTTCGGCACGCCTGGTCCAGGAGTATGGCATCGTACCGGAGAACCTTTGCCTGGCCATTGCGGCGGCCATTTACTACCGGAATGCGAACGATGAATTTGCCGTCGAACTGGCAGCGATCCGGGAGACCGAGGGTATTGACGCCGTTCTGGATAAAGTCTGCGGTATCGCGGCCGATGGGGACTTAGGGCAGCTGATCAAAGCCAAAATCGCCTGGTTGAAGGAAAAAGGGTGGCTTCATGACTAGAATTGCGGTCGTCGGTGCGGGGAAAACCGGACGGGGCTTTATCGGCCGACTGCTGCAGGAAGATGGTCAAGCTATCCTGTTTGTCGACAAGAACCAGGCTCTGGTTGACGCGTTGAATTCGCGGCAGCATTATCGTGTGCGCTTCTTTGGTCAAGCCCGCGCCCCCCTGGTCATGGATCATTATATTGCCCGCACGTGGGAAAACGCCGATCTATCCGATGTGAACCTGATTTTTGTATCGGTCGGCGGTTCGAACCTGGCCGCTGTCGGTGCACAATTGGCAGCGAAGCTGGACACGAACAAATCCCATTACATCATTACCTGCGAAAATGCCGCGCATCCGGCGCAAACTTTAAGTGAAGCGATGGGCTCCCTGCAGGTCTTCGTCAGCGAATCCACTGTATTCTGCACCACAGTCGAAGATGGGGACTTGGACATCGCATCGGAGAACTATCCGGACTTGATCTGCAACGCCGCCCAATTGGCGGGTTATCAGCCCAACATCAGGGGCATCCGGCCAATTGAAGGCTTTGCTGACTTTTTGACGCGGAAATTATTCACTTATAATGCCGCCAGCTGTGTGATTGCCTATCTGGGCTGGCTGCGCGGTTACGAGATTTACGGTGATGCGGCCAATGATCCGCAAATCCTGAAGCTTCTCGATCGCAACTACGCGGCAACCAATCAGGCTCTATGCGCCGAATTCGGCTATCCCCCAGAGGATCAGGCGGCCTTTGCCGCATTATCGCGGACGAAATTCCTGGATCGATCGATTACGGATACGATCGCCAGAAACGCCCGGGAACCGCAACGCAAGCTGGGCCCCAACGAGCGGATCATCGGACCGCTGCGGCTGATAGCCAGGCATCACGGCGATATTTCGGTTCTGGTCATGACCGCGGCCGCAATGCTGCTGTATGATGCACCGGACGAAACAGAATGGCGGCAGATCAAGCTGGAGAAGTCCTGTGGCCAGATTCTGACCGGGCTTTGCGGCCTGGAAAACAATGATGACCTATATCAGGCCATCCTGGAACAAGTTGAAGTGCTGGCCAGGCAGAAAAGAGGTCACATATGAGTCTGCTGATTCAATCGCTCAATGGCTGGTGGGAATACCGCATCGGAACCGGTCCATACCAGCCGAAGCTAGTGCCCTATGCCGCGCTGCCTGTCGGTCAATCCGATTGCCGTCTGGTTTTTGATCGCCTTGGGCACGGCACTGAGGTTAAACGGGCATTCCTGAGACTGGAAGGTATTACTTATGCTGCAAAAGTCACGTTGAATGGTCAGGAATTGGGGCAAATGCTGGCCTACAGCCGGTACGAGTATGAAGTGACGGATATTCTGCTGGTCGTGGGCAATGTCCTGGATGTGGAGATTCGGGATATTGATGTTGTTTTCGGCCCTTCGGAAGGCTGGGAGAATTATAGCGGTATCATTCGCGATGTCCTGATTATTTACACCGGAGAGAGTAAGATCGACGATATCTTTTGGCAAACAAAATGGACAGAATCGACCAACCAGGCTCGCTGCCTGGTGAACACCGCACTCGATTTGAAAGATGCTGATCTGATGCTGGATGTGACGCTTTGGGACAAGAATCAGCAGCTGATTTATAAAACTGTCGTGCCGGCGCAGCGCAAAGGACAAATTTCATTTGACGTGCCGAACCCTAACCGATGGTCGCCTGATGATCCGTATTTATATACGCTGAAGGTTCGAATTACCAACCAAGGCCAATTGAGCGACCAGATTACCCAGAAAGTCGGTTTTAAGTCATTCAGTAAGGCCGACCGGAGATTCTGCCTGAACGGCCAGCCTATTTTCCTGCGCGGGATTTGCCGGCATGATTTATTCGGTGACGCCGGCCATCTGATGACTGAAGCAGAAATGGTCAAAGATCTGCGGATGATTAAGAGG
>JAEXPB010000554.1 GCA_023438965.1 Bacillota bacterium
TGTGCCGTGGCCGCCGATAAATTTGGTGGCCGAGTGGACGACGATATCGGCCCCGTGCTCGATAGGGCGAAACAGGTACGGGGTGGCAAAGGTGTTGTCGACCACCAGCGGGATACCATGCCGGTGGGCGATCGCCGCGGTAGCGCCGATGTCGATCAAGCTGGAGTTCGGGTTGCCGAGGCTTTCGATGAAGAGCAGCTTGGTGTTCGGCTGGATGGCCGCTTCAAAGGCGCCGGATTGATCCGGATCGACAAAGGTGGTGTCGATACCGAAATCCTTCAGGGTATGGGCGAAAAGATTATAGGTGCCGCCATACAGCGTCTTGGCGGCAACGATATGGTCACCGGCGTGGGCGATATTCTGGACGGCATAGGTAATGGCCGCGGCACCGCTGGCGGTCGCCAGGGCGGCGATGCCGCCTTCCAGCGCGGCAATGCGCTTCTCGAACACATCGGTGGTCGGGTTCATGATCCGGGAATAGATATTGCCGCCTTCCGAGAGATTAAAGCGGGCTGCCGCCTGGGCCGAATTGGCGAAGACATAGGAGGTGGTCTGGTAAATCGGCACGGCGCGGGCGTCGGTCGTCGGGTCGGGCGTCTCCTGCCCGGCGTGGAGTTGAAGGGTCTCAAAGCGGAGCTTGCGGTCGTTGGTCATACAGATACACCTCTTTCATTCTTGGCTTGATTCGTTCATTCATTTATTCGATAACATACTAATCATACTTGATATATAGGAATAGTGCATATAATAGAACAATTCCTCCCGGATGTCAAATGCTTTTTTCAGCAAGCCTGGAGAATGATCAAATCCCAATCCGCCTAGATGGAATAATCAGATTCCGCGGCTTTCAAGGCCGCCTTTTCCTGCTGCTTGCGTACCAGATCGGCTAGTGTGATATGGTCGACTACATTGCTGACGGCATCATTGATTTGCTTCCAGATGTCCAGGGTGACGCAGTCCTTGCTGCGCGGGCACAAATTGGGCTCGTCCTGCATGCAGGCGACCGGGACCAGGTCACCTTCGATCAGGCGCAGGATCTGGCCGACCGAATAGTCCTGGGCTGGCCGGGCCAACCGGTAACCGCCCTGGGAACCCCGTGTGCTTTTGACAAAGCCGGCGCGGCTGAGCACGATGATGATCTGTTCCAGATACTTTTCCGATATACCCTGACGCGCGGCAATCGTCTTGATCGTGACCGATTCGTTGCCGGAAGCCATGGCCAGCTCCAGCATCATTCTCAAGGCGTAGCGCCCTTTAGTCGATATTTTCATTCATATACCCCACCTTTGCAATAGGAATTGTACGCCGGCATGACGGCAATTTCAAGGCTTGCCCAGATCCGGCAAGGTGTCATTCATGCTGCCGGTCCGATAGCCCAGCAGATCAAGAGCGGTATAGGTAAAGCCGATGGTTTTGAACTGGCTGTTGATCTGACGGCGCAAATCCGGATCGGCCAGCAACCGGAATCCGTCGGCATCGGTCTCGATCCGGGCCAGCCGGTCATGGAAGCGAACCCTGACCTGGCGGAATCCCAGGTCCAGCAGGTATTGCTCGGCCTGGTCAACCATGCGCAGCCGTTCCGGGGTAATGCTGACGCCATAGGGAAAGCGGGAGGAAAGGCAGGCAAAAGAAGGCTTATTCCAGGTTGGCAAACCCTGTTCCCGGGACAGGCGGCGGATTTCCGCCTTTGTCAAGCCGGCTTCGCGCAGCGGACTGCGCACCGACCATTCGGCCACGGCCTGCAGTCCCGGGCGATAATCGCCGTTATCATCCAGGTTGGATCCCTCGAGAACATGATCGATCTGCCGTTCCCTGGCGATCTGCCGGATTTTGGCAAACAACTCGGATTTGCACAGGTAGCAGCGGTTGGCCGGATTCTGGCTGAATCCGTCGATATCCAGTTCTTCGGAATCGACCACCAGATGCTCGATACCCTCTTGAGCGGTGAAAGCGGCTGCCTCCGCCAATTCCCGGCTCGGGAAGCTCAGGGAACGGGCGGTCACCGCGATGACATCGTCGCCGAGGACATCATGCGCGGCCTGCAGCAGAAATGTTGAATCCACGCCGCCGGAAAAGGCGACGACTACGCGCTGCATATCCCGCAGGTTGTCCTTGAGCTGTTCGTATTTGGTGTATAGTTCATCCATAACTCTTCACCTATATCATATAGAATTACTATGATATAGTAACCTCCAGGTTGTTATTTTGTCAAGGCATGGGACAGCCCATAGAACGGCCAGAATTTGCCTATTTCATGCTTGACAAAGGGAGAGAATCGGATTATCATCAAATCATATCATACATATATGAATTATATTTATATTATGGAGGCCCAAATGAGCAAGATTTATAAAAGCCTGACCGACCTGATCGGCAAAACCCCTTTGCTGGAACTTGCCAACTATGAGCGCAAGCACGGTTTGCAAGCCACGCTCATTGCCAAGCTGGAGTACTTCAATCCCGCCGGCAGCGTCAAAGACCGCATCGCCAAGGCGATGATCGATGATGCCGAGGCCCGCGGATTGTTGCAACCCGGCTCGGTGATCATCGAGCCGACCAGCGGCAATACCGGCATTGGACTGGCCGCTGTCGCCTCAGCCAGAGGTTATCGCGTCATCCTGACCATGCCGGAAACCATGAGCGTTGAACGGCGGAACCTGCTCAAGGCCTATGGTGCCGAACTGGTGCTGACTGAAGGAGCCAAAGGTATGAAAGGTGCGATTGCCAAGGCCGACGAACTGGCTAAGGATGTACCCAATTCCTTCATTCCCGGTCAATTTGTCAATCCGGCCAATCCCAAGGTGCACCGGGAGACGACCGGTCCGGAGATCTGGGCCGATACCGACGGCCAGGTGGACTATTTCGTAGCCGGCATCGGCACCGGCGGTACGATCACCGGCGTCGGCGAATTCCTGAAGTCCCGGAATCCGGCGGTCAAGATCATCGCAGTGGAACCGAACGACTCGCCCGTGCTCTCCGAAGGCCGCTCCGGACCGCACAAGATCCAGGGCATCGGCGCCGGCTTTGTGCCGGAGGTCTTGAATACAAAAATATACGACGAGATCATTCGTGTCAGAAATGAAGATGCCTTTGCGACCGGACGTGAATTATCGCGAACCGAAGGCCTGCTGGTGGGCATTTCCTCTGGTGCAGCAACTTGGGCGGCTACCGAAATTGCCCGAAGGCCGGAAGCTGCCGGCAAGACAATAGTCGTCCTGCTGCCGGATACCGGTGAGCGCTATTTGTCCACACCATTGTTTGCCGAAACCTGACTTTGATCAGGAATAGCTGTCATCCAGAATTCAACTGAACATTGGGGTCGACAGATATCTTTCGCCAGTGTCCGGCAATAAAACGACCAGGGCTTTGCCTGCCGCTTCGGGCCGCCGGGCGACCTGAAGCGCAGCCCAGACTGCCGCGCCGGAAGAGATGCCGACCAACAATCCCTCGTGATGGCACAATTCCCGGCCGATCGTGTAAGCGTCCTCGTTTTTCACGGCGATAATTTCATCATAGACTTGCCGATTCAGCACGCGCGGCACGAAATTGGCGCCAATGCCCTGGATGCCGTGCGAACCGGAGCGCCCCTGCGCAAGCAACGGTGAATCGAATGGTTCGATCGCGATGACTTTAATGGCCGTATTCATCGCTTTCAGATATTCGCCGGTTCCGGTAATCGTTCCGCCGGAGCCAATACCGGCGAAAAAATAGTCGATCTGCCCGTCGGTGTCCTGCCAGATTTCCGGACCGGTGGTGGCGCGATGCGCGGCCGGATTGGCCGGATTGTCGAATTGCCCGGGGATATAAGCATGGGGAATTTCGCGGGCCAGTTCCTCCGCCCGCGCGATGGCGCCCATCATACCCTGGCCGCCTTCGGTCAGCACGAGTTCGGCGCCATAGGCTTTCAGGAGATTGCGGCGTTCCGCGCTCATGGTTTCCGGCATGGTCAGGATGATGCGATACCCACGCGCTGCGGCGACTGCTGCCAAGCCGATGCCGGTATTGCCGCTGGTCGGCTCGATGATCACCGAGCCGGGCTGCAGCAGTCCGCGGGCCTCGGCGTCATCGATCATCGCCTTGGCGATGCGGTCTTTGACACTGCCGGCCGGATTGAAATACTCCAGCTTGCCAATGATGCGAGCCGGCAGGTCGTATTTTTGACTGAAATTTTTCAATTCCAACAGGGGTGTGTGACCAATCAATTCGGTCAGACTGCCATAAATTTTAGCCATACAATCCTCCATTTGGACATAATGAATCTCTCAATATGCTAGGCTAGTGCCCAGTTTTTGTCAATAAACTAAATGCATACAATTCTAATATGACATATAGTGTTGACAGACAAGATCAATTTCCGTATGATTAATACATACTTATTTACTATGAAATGGAGGCCATCAAGATGAGAATATCAGCCAAGGGACGTTATGCATTGGCAGCGGTCATCAGCATGGCCGAAAAAGATGCCGAACGGGCCGGCAAAGGCGATTATACGACCGTGATCAGCATCTCGGATCGCCTGGGCATTTCCAAGATTTACCTGGAGCAGGTTTTTGCGCTGTTAAAAAGAGCCGGACTGGTGAACTCGGTCAAGGGCTCGCAGGGCGGTTACCAGTTAACCCGTAAACCGCGCCAGATAACGGTGCTGGATGTCTTGTCCGCTGTCGAGAGTTCCCTGTTTGAGCCGGCTGAGCCGACTGTTGCCGGGAAAGCGCCGGAGATCGACATCGCCATGCGGTTAACTGCGTTTGATCAATTGGATCGGGTTATTCGGACCACACTCAGCCAGGTGACCCTCGCGGATCTGCTCAGTGAAGCAGAGAAGCATAAAGCGGATCGTGCTCTGATGTTTTATATCTGATTTCCTACAAAATCTATAAAATATATAGGATTGATAATTCTTTACAAAATATCGTGCGATAGTAAAAGAAAGCATTCGGTTTTCCCGCTAGATTGATACCAGATCATTCTGATGAATCAAACAAAGGGGGAACTTCGAATGCCTCTACAGCACTTTAACCAGATCGCCTATCAATCGGTGGACGATTTCATCTTCGGCCAGGCCGTCCATCCGGTTACCCTGAAAAATGGCCTGGTCATCGGCGGCGGTGAAGTCTATCCGGAGAATAATTTCACGTTGCCGCCGCTGCTGATCACGGCCGAGACCATGCCGGAAGTTCTGCGTATTTATCGCGAGATCATCACCGGCGTCACCGAGCGGGCCGTGGAGCTGCATGTCCCCGGTTTTGTCGCCGAAGTCGAGCTGCTGCCGCCCTGCACCTGGAATGTCGGCTGGGGCGTGGATGTGACGCGGGCCCTGCTGGAAGTCATGCATGATTTCAGTGACCGTTACGGGATCAAGACGGCCTTGCGGACGACGGTCATCGATGTGCGCGAAGGCCGCGAACTGGAGCATATGTACCATGGCCGCCAATGGGAAAACGTCCTGGCCGCCTTCCGGGAAAATGGCCTGGCCGGCGCCGACCTGCTGGCGATCGAATCGATCGGCGGCAAGGAGACGCACGATGAGGCGATCATGTATTGTGACCTGCGCAAGGCCATTTTTGCCCTGGGCGTGCTCGGCACGCGCGACATGCACCGCCTGTGGACAGCGGTCAGCGGTATAGCGGCGGCGACGGGCTCGATTGCTTCCGGTGACACCGCCTGCGGCTTTGCCAATACGGCGATGGTCCTGGCCGAGCGTAAATTCATCCCCCGTACATTTGCCGCCGTCGACCGCGTGGTCGCGGCCGTCCGCAGCCTGGCCGCCAATGAGGCCGGGGTCGTCGGACCGCATAAGGACTGTGGTTACG
>JAEXPB010000559.1 GCA_023438965.1 Bacillota bacterium
CTTATGATCCAGGTTGCCCATCGCGTCTTTGATATTCTGGAGTTGCTGGCCACCAATATCGACCGGGAATTCCGGCTGGGCGAGATTGCCGACTCACTCAACCTGAACCACGCGACCTGCGCCAACATCCTGAAGACGATGATCGAGCGCGGCTACATCACCAAGGTCTACCCGCACAAGACCTATACGCTTGGCCCGATGGTTTACCAGCTGCCGCGCGGCCGTAATTACCAACGCAGCCTGGTCCGCGCCGCACGGCCGGTCATGGCGCAACTGGCTGAGCAACTGCAGGAGTCCGTCGTCCTGACCATCCTGGAGCAGGGGCGCTGCTATATCATCGACGAAGTCAAGTCCTTGCACCTGCCGGCAGTCCAATTCGATCCGCTTTATATCCGCGGTCTGGACAGCAAAGCGACAACGCGGGTTCTGCTGGCTCATTTGAGCCGGACCGAACGGGAATCCGTCCGACAGCTGAATCCGGCGGAACAGGTTCAGGCCGGTCAGCCTGCGAATGACGCCGACTGGCACCAAATGCTTGACACGGTCCGCAGCCAGGCAGTCCATGTATATGCGGACGGCGCGACGATCGGCCTGGCCGCACCGGTTTGGCGGCAAGGTGACATGGTCGCCGCCCTGGGGGTCTACCTGCCCTCCGAGCGGTTCAGGCAGCTCGACCGCAGCCGCCTGGATCAGCAGATCCTCGCCGCCGCGGTCAGTCTGAGCGAGCATTTGGCTTGATTCTATTCCATCCGCGGATCCATGGCGACAATTCGCCTACTACATATTCAAGAGAGCGAGGGAAGATCGATGACCCAAACACCAATGACCGCCAAAGAACGCACCCTGGCCGCGATGGCCGGACGCCTGCCGGACCGGGTGCCGGTGCAGCTGGGCATTACCAACATGTTTTCCGTCTATCGCCGCGGCCTGACCGGCTGGGATGTCTACGCCCGCCAGAAAGTACCGCTCTGGCGGATTGTCGCCGATACGCAGCGGGAATTCGGCCTGGATGGCTATTTGTACCTGCGACCGACCGAAATCAAGCGCCAGTCGGATGTCACCGTCAGCAGCGAGCTGGTTCCGGCCGGCGAGGACAGGCTGATCCGGCACACCCTGATCCGGACGCCGGAGGGTGATTTGCATTCGGAAGAGACCATCCTGCGTAACGAAAGCCCCTCGGTCACCGAGGGACTGGTCAAGAACGAGCGGGATTTCCAGCTCTGGCTGCAGTATGTCGTACGCGACGACAGTGACTATGATCTCGCCACCCTGCGCGAACCGATCGCCTATCTAGGTGACGACGGCGTCTGCGCTGCCTCATCCAGCATACCCGGCCTGCATGAGCTGGCCAGCCTCTTTGACGGACGCCTGGAGACCGCGACTTATTTCATCAACGATTATCCGGAATATCTGGATCTTTATCGGGAGAAGATGGAGAAGCGTCTGTTGCGCTATATCGAACAGGTCATCGATGCCGGCGTCGACTATGTCGAGTTGTCCGGATCCGGCATGCTGACGCTGGCGACGCCGGACCTGTTCCGCACGCTCTGCCTGCCGTTCATCCGCAAGGCCGCTGCACTCTGCCAGGCAGCCGGCGTTCTGACCGAAGTCCATTGCTGCGGCAAGGCCCGCCTGGTGGTCGAAGACTTGTACCGCGAGACTGCTGTCGACAGCGTCAATCCGCTGCAGCCGCCGCCGATGGGCGATTGTGATCTGACCGAATTGAAGCGGCGGTTTGGCGACCGGCTTTGCCTCAAGGGTAATGTCGGTGTCACCCATCCCCTGCTTTTCGGCACGCCGGATGAGGTGGCCCGGGATGTCCAGCGTTGCATGGAGGCCGCCAAAGCCGGCGGCCGGTTCATCCTGTTCAGCGAAGAAGGTATCGGCGCCCTGACACCGGTCGAAAATGTCCGCCGTTATGTTGCGGCAGCCCGGGAAATGGGTCAATATTAGCCGCCGGGCCGGCGCAATCGCGGCCGGGTACCTAGCGCAGGAAGATGGCGCCGATGACGCCGGACAAGAGCGTAAGCAGGATCGGGTTGACGTCAAAACGGATATTCGCCACCGCAGTGACGATAAAGGTGATCACCAGGAACAGGGATACCGTCCCCAGGGGATCGCTGAACAAACCGCCCAGGCTGGCGCCCGGCAGCAGCAGCACACCGGAGGCGATGGTCATGGCGGCGGCGGCGATCAAGCCGACCGCGGCCGGCTTGACTCCGGACAGGAAACCGGCCATGATCTTGTTTTCGCGGTACTTGGCGATGAAGTGCATAACCAGGGTCACGATGATGAAGGATGGGCAGGTCACACCGAGCGTCGCGGCTGTCGCACCCCAGAACCCGGCGTCCAGATAGCCGACATATGTCGCCGCATTGATGGCGATCGGTCCGGGTACAACCATATCCAAGGCGTTCAGGTCGGCCAGCTGGGTCAGGGAGATCCCGAATCGCTGCGATTCGGCCATGATCAGCGACAGCATGGCATAGCCGCCGCCAAAACCGACCACACCGATTTTGAAAAAGGCAAAGAATAATTCCAGGCATTCAATCAGCATGTCACACCTTCGCTTTCCGGCCCGCTTGCAGGCGCGGCCAAGTAAAGCCGATTATTCCGGCGGCCAGGATGACCGCCAGGCTGTTCACTTGCAGGAACAGAACCAATACGAAGGTCGCCAGCATGATCGTGACGGAAAAGGCGCTTTTCAGGTTATGTTTGCCGAGGGTGAAGGCCGCCGACAGGATCATGGCCGCCGACGTGGCGCGGATGCAGCGGAAAGCGCCGACCACCGGCCCGGACTGCGGGATAAACTGCAGGATGATCGTCGCCAGCAGCATCAGGAAGAAGGCCGAAAAAATCGCACCGAATACAGCGGCGATCATCCCGGCCACCCCCGCTGTCCTCTTGCCGACGAAACAGGCGCAGTTCACGGCGATCACGCCGGGCAGCGTCTGAGCCAGTGTCGCGGCGTCCAGGAAGTCGGTCTTGCTCATCAGCTTGTAATGATCGACGACATCCTTTTCAATGACCGGCAGCATGGCCAGCCCGCCGGCAAAAGTGAACGTGCCGGCTTTCAGGAAGGTATAGAACAAGGGCCAGAGTTTTTTCCATTCCGCCTTCGGCATCATTCCGTCATCTGCTCCTCCTTCATGTCCGGCAGCCGGGACGCGGCAGCCGCAGCCTGCCGGGCAGCCCACTCGTTATCCAGCAGGGCATAAATCAAATCATCGCACCATTCGTCACCGATCCGGAAACTTTTGATGAAATGGGCTTCCCGCCGGAACCCGATCCGCTCCAGCAAATGGATCGACCGGAGGTTGTCCGGATCGACCGAGGCAATGACCCGGTGCAGGCGCCACTCGTTGAAAAGGCGGGCCAGCAGCGCCCGGACCGTCTCCCGCGCGTAACCCCGACCCTGCCAGGCCGGATCGAAGGTGTAGGCAATCTCAACCTGCGCGGTGTCCTCCAGGACATGGATGCCCAGATCGCCGATCAGCTGTCCGTCCGGCAGGCAGACGCCCAGCTGGAGCCAGGTATTGGCCTCGAGCCTGCTCTCCAGGGCATGTTTGCGGATGAAGGCCTCGGCTTCCTGGATATGGACTGGCCGCCAGTTCTGATAGCGACCGACCTCCGGCAGCGAACGATACCGGAACAAGGCGGCCTGGTCAGCCAATTGCAGGCGACGGATCAGCAAGCGGGCGGTATGCAGCGGCGGGAAAGCATCGCCAGCGGACATTCCTGGCGACCTGTCCGATAAATTGTCCATATCCTGCCAACCCTCCCAGCTTACTCCATTCCTAACCATCATGGTTATTACCGTCGTGTTTGTCAAGCC
>JAEXPB010000567.1 GCA_023438965.1 Bacillota bacterium
TAAGCATGGTCTGCATCAGGCTGTTCTCTTCGCCGAAGGTCTCGATGATCTGGTCGTTGGTGCCGAAGCCCAACGAACGCAGGAATACGGTCAGGTGGAACTTGCGGGTGCGGTCGACGCGAACCCAGAGCAGGTCGTTGACATCCGTCTCGTATTCCAGCCAGGCGCCGCGATTCGGAATGATCTGCGAGAAATAGAGGTCCTTGTCGCTCTTGTCGCGGACAATGTCAAAATAAGCGCCCGGGGAGCGGACAAGCTGGCTGATGATGACCCGCTCGGCGCCGTTGATGATAAAGGTGCCGGTGTCGGTCATGATCGGGAATTCGCCGATATAAATGAACTGGTCCTTCAGGATATCGTCCTTGCGGTTGTGCAGTCTGACTTTCACGCGAAGCGGTGCGGCGTAATTGGCATCTCTCTCCTTGCATTCTTCGATCGAATAGGTGGGATTGTTGATGTCAAATTCCTTGTCAATGAAAGAAAGCTCGATGTCACCCGAATAGTCCGTGATCGGCGATACATCGCGCAGGACTTCCATCAGGCCTTCATCAAGAAACCACTGGTAACTGTTCTTCTGAATCTCGATCAGATTCGGAATGTCAATGACCTCATCGATTCTTGAGTAGGACATTCTTTCGGCTCTTCCCAATTTGACGGGACGCACCATTAATGATCACCTCACGCATGTTCTGGCCAGGTTGCCCTGGTGAGTCGCCGGAATTTTAATATTGACGGCGACCCTGCAGATGCTATAATTGATTTAACAAGTATCGGTTTTGCCTCAAAAAGTGCGGCCGAAAGACCTCCACCTTATGACGCGTTATAAAATAATAGCACTCAGCTATGAAGGTGTCAATTCAAATTGTCACCTTTTTTCTATTTGTTCATGTTTGCCCGGAAGCCGCCGGGCGGGAGCCAGACCAGCCGGCACCCGGCGAAAAAACCAGCCGGCGAACAGATAAATCCGTTCGCCGGCAATCATATTTTATCAAGCAGGCATCTGGCTGACCTGGCAGACCGAATACCGTCGGTTGCGGCAGTCTCAGCCGACAAACCGCATACCGAAGCTATTCTTCGTATACGGGTATTTTTTCAATTCAGCCTGCAGATATGTGGCGTAGGCATCACTTTGCAGGTTGGCTTTGACTTTGGCTTCCCAGTCAACGCTGCCTTGTCCGACATAATACATGACATGGAAGCCGTAGGAGGTCTGGACAATGCCGACATCACCGGCCTTCCGGCTTGTGTCGAAGCACCAGTCGTTGAACTCGTCGACCATCTGGCCCGGATAGACATCCTCATACAAGCCGCCTTCGCTGGCGTTGCTGTCGGCGGAATTGGTCTTGGCCAGCGCGGCAAAGGAGTCCTCGGTCTTGGCGCCCGACTTGTACTGAGCCAGGATCGATTCGGCCTTGGTCTTGGCCTCAGCGATCTGGGCGTCGGTTGCCGATGCTTTGGCGGCGCTGATCAGAATGTGCCGGATATTGACATAACGATAATCGGCGCGGCTGCGATTGACAAAATAGAGAACATAGTAGCCGCTGGTCGACTCGATCACGGTCTTGTCGCCGGCTTTGCGGTCGCTGCTGAACAGCCAGGTGGCCTGATCGGTGGCGAGGTCCGCTTTATGGGCGTTCGCTTTCAGCGAAGCATCCGTGGTCTTATAGCTGTCCTTGTCGGTATCGGCAGCATAAGCAATGCACTGTTCCTTAAAGGAGGCCTCGCTTGTGATCTTGGCCAGCATTTCATCCGACTTGGTGCGGGCCGCTTCCAGCGCCTTGGTCTTTTCGGCGTCGGAGGCGCCGGTCTTGATGTCGGCAGCCAGGTAGAACGTGCGGTAGTTGACGATGTCATAATCGTCCTTGCTTTTTTCATAACCGGCTTTGAGTTCGTCGGCGTTAAAGGTGAAGGATGTCTGCTTGGTCGTGGCATAATTCATGGCCAGCAGATAGCGATTCAGGATCTGGGTCAGAATCGTCGTATTGATGCCTTTACCGTAGGTGCTGATCAGGTAATTTTCGAACGTGGTTTTGTTGGACAGGGCCGTGCTCTCCAGGCTGTCCAGATAATCGGCGATGCGCTTGCTGTCGTCGGCGCTGAGCGTCACGCCGTCCTTGGCGGCATTGGCCGCCAGAACCGCATATTGCTGGACTTCCTGAGCGGCCATGTCCTTCAGGTAATCGGCGACGGTTTTAAATCCCTCCACGCCAGGATCGGACTTGAGGGTATTCTGGCCGTCGGCGGTCGTCGCATCGATGCTGTAGTTGCTGAGCAGCGAATGGTAATAATAATCGACTTCGACAGCCTTGATCGCCTCATTGTTGACGGTCATGGCCGTGAGGCTGCGCTGCGGAATGCCGACGCCGACAGCCCAGTACAGGCCGCCCGCAATCACGGCGATGACCAGAATGATCGATGTGACAACCCAAGCCAAAGGATTGCTGGTCTGGATCGGCTTTTTACCGCCGCTTTTCGATTTCATGCGAGCCAGGCGGGCTTTACGCTGGGCACGCAGTTGTTCGGCACGCCATTTTTCCTGAACCTGCTTTGAATCGCTCATTTCTGATCCATCCTTCTCCGCATTAAAATTGGCCATACTGGCATATTATACACAGTTGGCCGCGGCTAAACAATAAGGCCTCTTTGATCATAACGGATCATTGTGACAGCAATATGAAATTCCGCCGCTGTTTTCAAATTTTCGTGCCGGTTCCCGGCTGGGTGCCTTGACCGGGCACTCGCCGGGGCGGGGCTTTGAAGCCCAGTTCGGCGGCCTTTTTATAGAAGCTGGTGCTGCGCAGGCCGCTACGGCGGGCAGCTTCCCGGCCGTTGATCCGGCCGGCGGACCATTCTTTGCAAATTTCACGGAAGCCCGGCGGAATGGCCACCGGCGGGCGGCCGATCCGGCGTCCCTGCTGGCGGGCGGCCTGGATGCCGGCCTTTTTCCGGTCCGACTGATAGCGGAATTCCAGTTGCTCAAAGGCCTGCAGCATGCGGATGGTTTGCCGGCCAGCCTGGCTGCGGCTGTCCAACGATTCCTGCAGAACGGCCAATTCGGCGCCGCTGGCAAAGATAGCCTGGCACAGCTGGAGAAAGTCGCGCATGTTGTCACAAAAGCGGTCGATGGCCGCCGCAAAGACGACATCGCCTTTTTGCAGCTGGCCCAGCAGGCGTTCCCGCTGGTCGCGAACGGTCTGCCGGCGGCGGGTGCCTGCCGGCTGCCGGTCGACGAAGATCCGGTCGAAGCTGCCGATGCTATCCAGTTGCATTGCCTGGCGGCTGACGTCCGGATCAGCCTGATCCAGCAGCATATATCCATATCGGGCCATGTAACGTTTACCTCCGGTGAGTTTATATTTCGTCCAGACAAGCCGGCAACTGGTCAGGCTTGGTCAGCCAGAAATCCGGTGCGGCAGCGCGCAGCTCGGCGGCCGGCATGGCGGTCCAGCCGACAATTGCGCTGCGGCAGCCGGCATTACGGGCGCAATACAGATCGTGCAAGCTGTCACCGACGAAGATGATCTTCTGCGGATCGGTCAGCCCCAGCCGGCGCATGCTCTCCAGCACCGGCTCGGCCTCCGGCTTGTGCGTCCGGGTCGATTCCTTGGCAATGACCACCTGAAAAAAAGATTCGAGGCCGAAGCCGCGCAGGCTGTGCAGCGCCGAAGCCATCCGCTTGGAGGTGACGACCCCGAGCGGGATACCCCGTTGGCGCAGCGCGGCCAGCAGCTGGGGAATGCCCAGGAAGATCCCGACATGCGAATCGAGATGGGAATGATTGTATTCCAGGTAATCCGCCTGCATCGGCTGGATCAGGTCAGCTGGAAATTGCCGGAAATAAGATTCCAGCGGTATGCCGATGCTGGCCAGGATCTCAGCCGTGTCGCCGGGACGGCCCAGCCATTTTTGAAATATATACTGGTAGGTCTCGACAATCAAGGGAACCGTGTCCAGCAAGGTCCCGTCCACATCAAACAGGACGGCCTTGCCGGCAGCGGGGTCATTCGTCATGCTCTTCTCCTTCCGGGGATTCTTCCGGGACGATGGTCAGCTGGATGCGCGACACGCGTTTCTCATCCATTTCCAGCACTTTCAGGCGCAAGTTGCGGAATTCCACCTCGGGGAATTCGTTTTCCTCCGGAATTCGGCCCAGCAGGCTGATCACCAAGCCTGCCAGCGTGTCATAATCCTCATCGGGGAACTCCTGGCCGACAGCTTCGCCGACTTCGTCAAGCTGGGCCAGGCCGGAGATCAGGTAAGTGTGCGGATCCTTTTGGATGATCTCCTGCTCCTCCTCGTCATATTCATCTTGAATGTTGCCGACAATTTCCTCCAGCAAGTCTTCGATGGTAATGATGCCGGCAGTGCCGCCGTATTCGTCGATTACCACGGCCAGCTGGATCCGGTCGCGCTGCATCTCGCGGAACAGGGCGTCGATGTTTTTGGATTCGGGCACAACATAGGGCGGGCGGATCATGTTCCGCAGCGAGAAAGGCTGTTTCAGCCCTTCGGCGGCATGGTACAGCAGGTCCTTGATATGCAGGATGCCGATGATGTTGTCGATGCTGTCCTCATATACCGGAATGCGGGTGTATTTTTCGTGAATGGCCACATCGAGCACCTCGGCGTAGTCGGCATCGACGTCCAGCGAGACGATGTTGGTCCGGTGGGTCATGATCTCGGATACTTCCTTGTCATTGAATTCAAAGATATTCTCGATCATTTCCTTTTCTTCGGCATGGATATTGCCGGATTCCCGGCCGACATCGACCATCATCCGGATCTCCTCTTCAGTCACCGACCGGTCGGTCTGGCCGGGATCGATGCCCAGGACACGCAGGACCAGATTGGTCGAAACGGTCAACAGCCAGATGAATGGCCTTAAAACAGCACCCAGGCCGGTGATGATGCTGACGACGCGATTGGCGAAACGCTCCGGATTGTGCTGGGCCACGCGCTTGGGTACCAATTCGCCGAAAACCAGTGAAAAAAAGGATAAGATCAGCGTCACCAGGATGACGCTGATGTTGCGGACAGTTGTCGTATCATTGCCGATCAGGATCATCAGCCGCTCTGTGAATTTGTCGGCGGCAAAGGCTGACGAAAGGAATCCGGCCAGCGTCACGCCAACCTGGATCGTGGCCAGGAAACTGCTGGGCTGGGAAATCAGCTTCTCCAGCTTGCAGGCGGTCTTGTCGCCGTCTTCAGCCAATTTGCGGACCTTGTTGTCATTGAGCGAGATGATGGCGATTTCGGTTGCCGAAAAGAACGCATTGATGGCAATCAGCAAAGTCAGGATCAGCAAATCGAGGAACAGGGATGTTAGCGAAGAATCCGGCTGGGCAACAGCCGTCATGAAGTAGCTTATACTACTGCCATCTTCCACTGTGGTGAGTCTCCTTTTTCAACAGAGCCGTCGTAAGCGAGCTGCCGTACAGGCAGGGCTGGAACCGATTCAGCTTTGAATAGACCAATCATAGCAGTTTTTTCCGTCTGGAGCAACTGCCGGCGGCATGGTCCGGGCTGGCTGGGCATGGTCTGTCGTCAAGCCAGGAGATGCTCCAGCACGATTTTGATCCCAAGCAGGATCAGCACGCTGCCGCCGACCAGGCAGGCATTGCGCTGGAACAGAACACCCAGCCGTTTACCAAGCAGCGTGCCGGATGCAGCGACCAAAAAGGTGATCAGACCGATAATCAGGATGGCCGCAAGGATCGATGTGTTCTCAAAGGCCAGGCTGATGCCGGCAGCCAAGGCATCGATGGAGGTTGCGACAGCCAGGGTGGCCAGGCGGCGGCTGGACGTCGGGTCCTCAACCGGGCAGGCCGGCGCATCGGCTTCGGTATCGGACACCGTTTTTTCGTGCAGGGTTTCGAAGATCATTTTACCGCCGAGGAAGGCCAGCAGCGCAAACGCCACCCAATGGTCGAGCGGGCGGATCAAATCGATGACCCGCGTCCCGGCCAGCCAGCCCAGGAAAGGCATCAGGGCTTGACAGGTGGCAAAGAACAAGCCGACTTTCAGGGCGTGCCGGATCCGGATGCCCGATTTGCAGATACCGATGGTCACCGATACCGCCAGGGTGTCCATTGACAGGCTGAGGCCCAATAATACCAGTGTTAATATCTGTATATACATATGGATGCGCCAATCCTCTTCTCGCAGTTGTTTGCCCATCATAGCAAAAAAGCAGCCAAATTACCAGAATTTGATTAGGGGGCAACCTTTTTTGTCATCACCGGATGTCACATCATGTCATTGACATCTTGTGTCATTTCATGTCATAATATGATGACAGTTTATCAATATACCAGTAAGAAAAAAGCATATTGCATTGCAGGCAACGGAGGCTGTCATGAATTTCGATCAGAAATTGAATGCCCTGATGCATCTATTCAAGATTAGCAACAGCCAGCTGGCCCGGGGCATTAATGTTGATGCTTCGTTGGTCAGCCGCTGGAAGTCCGGCGAACGGAAAATATCCATCAATTCGCCGCATATCCCGGTTTTAGCCACTTACTTTCTCCACTTGAACGCCTATCAGTACCAGCGGGAGTACCTGGAGCGCATCATCACAGCCCGGCTGCCGGAGAAGCAGCGGGTCGAGGAAGCGCAGCGGATTCATGTCCTGGCCGATTGGCTGGTATCCGAAGAGTCACCCGACCCCCAGCCGGACGAACAGCCGGAGCAACTGGCGCAATCCGTCAGCCTGATCAACAATTTGTCAAACATCCTGATCGACCCGGGCAGTGTCCGAGCCAGCGTGATCCAGGCCATGGCCGCGGCCCAGCCGGCAGCTGCCGGACAGCCGGAAGCGGATTGGCAGCCGAACGCGCAGCCCGGCACGGCAGCAAGCTACGAGATCTTCGAGGGGCGCGCCGGTCGCCGGCAGGCGGTGATCAATTTCCTGAACCAGGTATTGAATTCGGATAAACCGCTGGATATCCTGCTCACCAGTGAGGATGACACCCGCTGGATCACCGAAGACCGTAATTTCGCTGTGCTCTGGGCACAGCTGCTTGGTCAGGCGATAGCCCAGGGCCATCAAATCACCATTATCCATGTGCTCAGCCGCCGTATCGGAGAAATCATGACCATGTTGAATTACTGGATGCCGCTGCATATGGCCGGCCGCTTGAATTCCTATTTTTATCCGCGGTACGGCGAACGCCGGATCCGGCAGACCATGTTCATCGTCCGCGATCAGATGGCGCTGATTTCGCATAATATTGCTGACTATACCGGGCCGGAGTTGAATTTCGTCTACAACGACCTGCCCACCGTACAGCAATTCACCCGCCAGTTCATGGTCCATGTCGGTCAGTGCCGTCCTCTTTTTGCTGTTTTTACCGCTCAGAACGCCAAAGCTTATTTTGAACGTGTTCTCGAGTTGAGCAAAAAGCCGGGCGCGGTTTTTTGCATCCGTCATCAGTTGAACATCCGGCTCCTGTCGCCGATAATCCTGAGCCAGTATCTGCATAAGAACAGCGGCATGCTGTCCGAATCGCAACTGACCGCCTGGCTGGCCAGCCAGCAGCAGAGCTTCTATAATCAACTGGAACGTGAACCCTATGTCGATATCCTGCCCGTGTCCCTGCTGGAAAACATCCAGCAGCAGAAATACACCTATGTCGGTTGCTGCGAGACCTTCTCCGAGCGTCCGATCCAGATTCGAATGGCCGATACGCAGGCCTGGCTGCAGCAAACTGTCGACACCCTGCGTAAATACGACAACTATGAAGTTTATTTGTGCAGCGACACCCATGCCATCGATGATTTGCAGATCAATATCACTTACAAGGAAAATACCATCGCCCAGTTCGCATCCTCCGCGCGGGAGAAACGGTTGAATTCGATCATCCAGATCAGTGAGAACAACATCCTGCATTCCATGAGCTACTACTTCGACAATTTCATCCAGCAAATCGCACCGTCCCTTCGCAACCGGAACGATGTCATCCTGCGATTGGAACGGCTGATTGCCAACCTCGCCGGATCGGCGACACGGAAGTGAAATTGTTCCGACGCAGTGAGTCATCGCTAACCATTCTGTCATCCGCACTGGATAGTCAGCGCAGAAATAATGTCACCAAGGAGATCCATCAACATGAGTGAAAAGAACGCTACGCAGAGAGTCGCTTGGAAAGCCCGGATCAAGGCGGGAACCGAAGCCGAGTACATTCGCCGGCACGATGAGATCTGGCCGGAAATGACCGCGGTCCTGAACGATGCCGGTATCCGGAACTATTCGATCTGGCTGGTCGGTCTGGAATTGTTTGGTTATTACGAATGCGATGACATGGATCTGGCCGCCCGCGTCCAGGCCGGCAGTCCGGTCGTCGACCGTTGGAACGAGTATATGAAGGACATCCTGATCATGGACTTCGACCCGGAAACCGGTGTGACACCGCCGTTGAAGCAGGTCTTTTTCCACGCCGGGAAGTAAGCCCGGTTCGATCTGTCATTGTTGCATGGCATCGGAAAAACGGACTCGCGTTAGCTATAGCCGCGTGAGTCCGTTTTTATGTAATAAATAATGTGTGTTTCAGCCAGGCTGAAGATTAAGCATTTTGGGTGTTTCAATGATTATAATCCCCCAAATAACCTTTTTGGCGATTATGGTCGACGGCCTGCCAAGGCCGGTCTATCAGCGTTTTCGCGGTTAAATATCGATCGTATATCACTCATTTACGAATTATGATTTTTGAATTGTCAAACCGTGATATTCATCGCAGCTGTAATACCGGCCTCGCAAGGATTGTTGGTCTATCGACAAAAGTGCCAATTGTCGATCATATTCATCACCAGACGCATTTATAAGCGAATATGTTCATCGGCAGCCACAAGATGAAATAACCGGTTATTAGCGGGCCGGCGAAGCAGGTTGTTCAAGGTCCCGGATCTGGTCCAACAAAAACG
>JAEXPB010000062.1 GCA_023438965.1 Bacillota bacterium
CCTGGCCTGGCCCAGAGCGCCAACGCCATCGGGCTAAGCATCTTGTCCATCTCCAGCATGACCGGGCTGATCAGCCCGCGCCTGACCTTGCTTGCTTTGTTGCCGGGCCCGCTGATCCTGGTTCTCGTGCTGCTGCTGGGCCGCCAGGTCCAGCGCCGTTTCCGCAAAGTGCAGGAAACCTTCGCCGCGGTATCGGACCGGGTGCAGGAGAGCATTTCCGGCATCCAGGTCATCAAGGCGCACGGGCAGGAAAACGAAGAGGTTGCGCGGTTCGAAACGCTCAACCGCCAGAGCCGCGACACCCAGATGCGCATGATTGCTGTATCTTCGGCGACCAGCCCGCTGGTGACCTTGCTGTTCGGGATCAGCTTTTCGATCGGCTTGATCTACGGCAGCCAATTGGTCTTGAACGGCACGATCAGCCTGGGCGATTTTGTGGCTTTCAACGGCTATCTCGCTCTGATCGTCAACCCTGTCCAGTCGGTGGCCCGGATCATCACCATCCTGCAAAAGGGCAACGCTTCCTGGAAGCGCTTCCAGCGCATTCTCCACGCCGAGGTGGCCGTGTGCGACGGCGTCAACACCCTGCCGGCGAGCAAACTGCCGGCGCGCGGCGAAGGCCGCCTGGTCATCCGCGACCTGACCTTCACCTATCCCGGCCAGAGCCGGCCGGCACTGCGGAACATCAACCTGGAACTTCTGCCGGGGAAACGGATCGGCATCCTTGGCCGGACCGGCAGCGGCAAGTCAACCCTGGCCAATCTTCTGGTCCGCCTTTACAATGCGCCGCCCGGCTCGATCCAGCTCGACGGCTGCGACTTGAACCGCCTGCCGCTGCACTGGCTGCGCGGGCAGATCGCCCTGGTGCCCCAGGATAATTTCCTTTTTTCGACCACCCTGGATGAGAACATCCGGTTCTTCGATCCGGCACCGACGCCGGCGGAGGTCGAAGCCGCCGCGCGCCTGGCCGATCTCCATGAGACGATCCTCAGCTTCCCGCAAGGCTACCAGACTTTGGTTGGCGAACGCGGCGTCACCCTGTCCGGCGGCCAGAAGCAGCGGGTTGGCCTCGCCCGCGCCCTGATCCGCCAGGCGCCGCTCCTGGTGATCGACGACACGCTGAGCGCGGTGGATATTGAAACGGAACAACGCATCCTGACTTCCCTGGAAGAAGTGATGACGGACAAGGCTTGTCTGATCATCGCCAACCGGGTCAGCGCGCTGCAGGCCTGCGACGAGATCCTGGTCCTGACTGACGGCTGCGTCACCGAGCGCGGCACCCACGACGAATTGATCCGGCTGGGCGGCTTTTATGCCGACATCGCCGCCCGCCAGGCCGCGGCCGGAGGTGAAGCATGAGCAAGGTCAGCTTAAGCGAGAAATATGCCGCCACCATCCAGGCCAGATCCGGTGATAAAAGCGGCCCTGGCGGTAAAAAGCCGTTCCGCGCCTCCAGCCTGCTGCGTCTGCTGCCCTGGTTAAAGCCGCAGCTGCCATTGCTGGGCTTGGTCGTGCTGATGATCCTGATCATCAACGGCGCCGACCTGCTGAAGCCCTATATTCTGAAAGTCGTGATTGACAATTACCTGAAGCCCGGACTCGGCGGACAGGACAGCAGCCCGATCATCCGACTCGGTTTATTGTATCTGCTCTGCATTGTCGTCAGCGCCAGCCTGCACTATCTGCAGTCGCTGACCGTGACCCGTCTCGGCCAGAACCTGCTGATGCAGATCCGCCGCGATGTCTTCCGGCATATCCTGCATTTGCCGATGCGGATTCTGGATCACTATTCCTCCGGCCGCCTGATTACCCGGGCGACGAACGATGTGGAAACCTTGAATGAATTTTTCACCGATGTCATGGTTAATTTATTCAAGGACGTTTTCCTGCTGATCGGCATTGTCGCCATGATGCTGATGCTTAGCTGGCAGCTGGCGCTGATCGCCTTTGTCACGATTCCGCTGATTGTCCTGGTGACGGTGCTGATCCGTGGCCGCCTGCGCCGCAATTTCGTGGTCCTGAAACACCTGATCGGCAGCATCAATGCTTTCTTCGCCGAGAATATCGCCGGCATGCGCCTGATCCAGATTTTTGCCCGGGAAAAGCAGCGCCAGGCGACCCTCGACGAGATTAACGACGATTATTGCCGCAGCACATTGACCCAGATCCGGCTGAACAGTCTGCTGCGGCCCCTGATGGAAGTCATCAACACACTCGGCATCGTCTTCCTGGTCTGGTACAGCACGCGCGACCTGTCCTCCGGTCTGCTGGACATCGGTGTCCTGTATGCCTTTACGACCTATATCAAGCAGTTTTTCGAGCCGATCAACGACCTGGCCGAAAAATATTCGACCATCCAGTCAGCGGCGGTTTCTTCAGATCGCATTTTCGAGCTGCTGGACAAGAAAGAAGACCTGGAGGATCTGGCGACCGGCGAACCGGTCGGCGAGATCCGCGGCCGGGTCGAGTTCGATCATGTCTGGTTTGCCTACAACGAGGGCGAGTGGGTGCTCAAGGACCTTTCCTTTACACTCGAGCCGGGTCAGAGCGCGGCCATAGTTGGACCAACCGGCACCGGCAAGACGACGATCATCTCCCTGCTGCTGCGTTTTTACGACATCCAGCAGGGGGCCATCCGCCTGGACGGCCGGGATATCCGTACACTAAACATCCATGACCTGCGCCGGCAGATCGCCATCGTCCTGCAGGATGTCTTCCTGTTTTCCGGCTCGATTGCCGAGAACATCCGTCTGGGCGACGAGCAGATCGATGATGAACAGGTGGCCCAGGCGCTCAAGCTGGCCCAGGCTGACGAATTCATCGACAAGCTGGACGGCCGGATGGAGACGCCGGTCACCGAACGCGGCAGCACCTTCTCGGCCGGGCAGCGCCAGCTGCTCAGCTTCGCCCGGGCCATCGCCCGCCAGCCGGCCCTGTTCATCCTGGACGAAGCGACCGCCCAGATCGATACGGAGACCGAACAGCAGATCCAGCAGTCGATCGCCCAGATCTCGGCCAACCGGACGACGATCATCATCGCCCACCGGCTGTCGACTATCCGCCGTTGCGACGTGATCCTGGTCCTCAACCAGGGGCAGCTGGACGAGCAGGGCACCCATGATGAGCTGATGGCCCGCAATGGCCGCTATGCCCGCATGATCGAGGCTCAATCCGGCGACATTGTCGGCAACGGGCACAGTCCGCAAGGCTGCATCTAGCGGTATAATATGATTGACATAAAAATTGAATAGCGCAACCGGCTGTCCGATAGGCTGATGGGCAAGGGAGGATTTGAGAATGGAACAATTCGAAAAACTCGGCGCATTTTATCTGGGCAGACCCTATGACCTGGCTGGCGGCAAGCCGCAGGAAGGTTATCTGCTCTACGATTCCAAGGACCTGGTTACTCATGGCGTTTGCGTTGGCATGACCGGCAGCGGCAAGCCCGGCCTTTGCATCGACTTATTGGAAGAAGCGGCGATGGACGGGA
>JAEXPB010000178.1 GCA_023438965.1 Bacillota bacterium
ATCATCACGACCGCCGGCGCCAATTTCATCGTCACCTTGTCCTACGGCATTCTGATGAAAGAGGGCTGGTCGGACATCTCGCTGAACTGCGGCTACACGGTCTTGAGCGGCGCGCTTTCGGTCATCGCGGCAATCGGCATCATGCCGTTGTTTGAAATGCTGTTCAATTCGGTCTCGCCGCTGCGGCTGATCGAATTATCCCAACCGGGCCATCCGCTGCTGCGGCGACTCTTTGTCGAGGCGCCCGGCAGCTCGCAGCATAGCATGATGGTGGCCAACCTGGCGGATGCCGCTGCCGCCGCCATCGGCGCCAACGCCCTGCTGGCCCGCGTCGGCGCCTATTACCATGACATCGGCAAGCTGGAGAACCCATTGATGTTCACCGAGAACCAGGAAGGGGAGAATCCCCACGATTTTCTCGCGCCGGAGAAAAGTGCTGAAATGATCCTCAGCCATCCAGACGCCGGTGTGCGCATCGGCCGGCGCTACCGGCTGCCGGCGCCGATCCTGCGCATCATCCACGAACACCATGGCTCGACCGCCCAGATTTATTTCTACCACAAAGCCAAGAAAAGCGCCGAAGAGGGCACCCGGCCCGAACCGGACCTCAGCCAGTTCAAGTACCGCTGTCCGATCCCGTCGACCCGCGAATCAGCGATTGTCATGCTGGCCGACGCGGTGGAGGCGGCCATGAAGTCGACCGGCACCAACCGGCTGGAAGAAGCGGAAAAGCTGATCCGCAAGATCATCAAGATTAAGAACGAGCAAGACCAGCTGATCGAATCCGGCCTTTCTTATCACGATGTCGAAGTCCTGATCCAGGCTTTCCTGCAAGTTTATACCGGCCATTTCCACGAAAGGGTGAAGTATCCCGATGATCGTCCAATTCGTCAATCGACAATCTAAGCATCCGACCGCCGAATGGCGTAGCCTGCTGGGCCAGGTGCTGCCGGCCGCCCTGACGGCGACCGCCTTCGGCCAACGGCTGGCCGGCAAAGGCACCGCCGCCGCCGTGACCGTGACCTTCGCCGGGCCGCGCCAAATGCGGAAAATCAACCGGGAAACCCGTCAGGTCGACAGCCTGACCGATGTCCTGTCCTATCCGCTGTTGAATCTGGCCGCCGGTCGCCTGGTACAGCCGCTGGGGGTCGAGGATTATGACCGGGATTCTCTTGGCCGGCCGGTCATACCGATCGGTGACATTATCCTGTCGCTGGACAAGGCTTTCGCCCAGGCACAGGATTATGGCCACTCCAGCGAACGGGAAGTGGCTTTCCTGGCGGTGCACGGCCTGCTGCACCTCCTGGGTTACGACCATCTGACATCCGGGGACGAGAAGCGCATGCTCAAAAAACAGAAAGAGATCCTGGACCAACTGGGTCTGGGCCGAGGTAATGTCCATGATTGAAGAAACAATCCGCTCCGGCTTCATCAGCCTGATCGGCCGGCCCAATGTCGGCAAATCGACCCTCCTGAACCAAATCGCCGGGATCCGCCTGGCGATTACCTCCCCCAAGGCCCAGACCACCCGCCAGGTCGTCCGGGCTGTCCTGGACGAAGAAGATGCCCAGATGATCTTCCTGGATACGCCCGGCCTGCACCGGCCGAAAACCCGGCTCGGTGAATACATGATGACCGCGGCGGCCGCCGCCCTGGCGGACGGGGATATCATCCTGCTGCTTATCGATGCCGACGCGGCGATCGATTCCCGTTCCGGCACCGGCGTGCCGGCCCTGGAGGCCGATGTGCTGGCCAAGGCGTCGCACCAGAAAAAGCCGGTTATCCTGGTCCTGAACAAGGTGGACCGGGTGGTGAAGGAGAAGCTGCTGCCGTTGATGGCCAGTTACGCCGCCGCCTTCCCGTTCGCCGCGTTGATCCCGGTCTCGGCCCTGACCGGCGACGGGGTCGACCGTCTGGTCGAGGCGATCCGCGGCCTGCTGCCGGCTGGCCCGCGTTATTTCCCGCTCGACAGCGTCAGTGACCAGACCGAGCGGAGCCTGGCCGGCGAACTGGTGCGCGAGCAGATCCTGCGGCTGACCAGCGAGGAAATCCCGCACGGCACGGCTGTGGAAGTTGAAACTTTCGAAGAACTCGACCACGATGGCAACAACCTGGCCGAAGCCGATCCCGAAACGGCCGGCGAACGCAGCCTGGTACGGATCAGCGCCGTCATTTATTGCGACCGGGATTCGCACAAAGGCATCCTGATCGGCAAGAATGGCGCCATGCTGCGCCGGATCGGCACCGAAGCCCGCAAGCAGATCGAGGCGATGATCGATTGCCGCTGCTATCTCGAGCTGCACGTCAAGGTGCGCGAAGACTGGCGCAACCGCCGCGACATCCTGCGCAACCTGGGCTACGAGATCCGGACTGATCGTTAGCCGGCGGCCTTCGGCCGGAACAGGCTGCCGCCGGACAGAGCCGCGGAGGCAATCAATATGACACACCTGAGCGTACGGGGTTTTGTGCTGCGGGAAGTTCCGGTTGGCGAGGCCGACCGGATCATCAACATCCTTTGCGCCGATCTCGGCCTGATCACCGCTTCGGCGCGCGGCGCCCGCCGCGCGCGCAGCCCGCTGCTGCTGGCGACGCAGGTGTTTTCCTTCAGCGAGTTCGAACTGTTTGCCAACAAGGGCCATTATACCGTCAATAACGCCGAATTGGCCGAATCCTTCCAGGGCTTGCACCAGGATCTCGACCGGCTGGTCTGCGCGTCGCACCTGGCCGAGGTTGTTCTGGACTGCACCCGCGACGACGTCCCGCAGCCGGAGCTCTACCGGCTCTGGGCTTATGCGATGCAAGCCCTGCAAAGCCAGCCCGATCCGCTGCTGACCGTTCATCTGGCCCAGTTCCGTGTCCTGGCCGACATTGGTTTCGCACCTTGC
>JAEXPB010000230.1 GCA_023438965.1 Bacillota bacterium
GGCCATTATCGCCCCGGAGGCGCCTTATGGCCGCAAAATCCCTGAAAGCCAAGTACCGGCCCTACTGGCAGCTGTATCTCTTCCTGCTGCTGCCGCTGATCTACATCATCATCTTCGCCTATGTGCCGATGGCCGGCATCCAGCTGGCCTTCCGCAAGCATGACATCAGCCTGGGCATCTGGCGCAGCCCCTGGGTCGGCTGGAAGAACTTCCAGAAATTCCTCAACTCCTACCAATTCAACCGCGTCTTTTTCAATACCCTGCGCCTGTCCTTCTACTCGATCGTCGCGAGCTTCCCGTTCCCGATCATCTTCGCCCTGTCCTTGAATTCGATCACGCGGCTGCGCTTCAAGAAAGTCGTTCAGACCATCACCTATATGCCGCATTTCATCTCGGTCGTCGTCATCGTCGGCATGATGATGCAGATCTTCCATCCGCTGAACGGCCTGTACGGGCAGTTGATGGAAGCGCTGACCGGCCAGCCGCCGGCCGACCTTTTCGCCAGCCCGGCTGCGTTCCCCCATCTGTACATCTGGTCCGGCATCTGGCAGAACTTCGGCTGGAATTCGATCATCTATGTCGCCGCCCTGACCAATGTCAGCCATGAGCTGCACGAGGCCGCCGAGGTGGACGGCGCGAGCCGGTTCCGGCGCGTCCTGCACATCGACCTGCCGGCGCTGCTGCCGACGATCACGATCATGCTGATCCTGCGCACCGGCAGCATCATGAGCGTCGGCTTCGAGAAGGCTTTCCTGATGCAGAATGACCTGAACCTGCGCGTCAGCGAAATCATTTCGACCTATGTCTACAAACAGGGCCTCGGATCGGGCGCGTCGAGCGACTATGCCTACGCGACAGCGATCGGCCTGTTCAATTCGGTCATCAACCTGGTCATGCTGAGCCTGGGCAACAAGTCGGCCCGCAAGCTCAGCGAGACCAGCCTGTGGTAAAAGGAGGAGGAAGCCCGTGCCTAAATCGGCCAGAATCTCAACTCTGGATGACCGGATCTACTATAGTTTGACCTATTTCTACGTGCTGCTGCTGACCGTGAGCGTCCTATATCCGCTGGTCTATATCC
The DNA here is from genome assembly GCA_023438965.1 of Bacillota bacterium. GTDB lineage: Bacteria > Bacillota > Clostridia > Saccharofermentanales > UBA5734 > UBA8949. The sequence continues at coordinate 1,079 of JAEXPB010000230.1, forward strand.
TGTCTTCGTCGTTTTCGTCGGCGCAGGCCGTGTCGCTGGGCCGCGTCGTACTGTGGCCGGTGGACTGGAGCGTGGCCGGCTATACGGCGGTCTTCAAGAATGCCCGGGTTTTTATCGGGTACCGGAACACCATCTTCTATACCTTGGCCGGCACGACGGTCAATATCCTGATGACCCTGATCTGCGCCTACCCGCTGGCCAGGAAGAAGCTGCCGCACCGCAAGCTCCTGACGTTCATCTTCACCTTCACCATGCTGTTCAGCGGCGGCATGATCCCATCCTACATCCTGATGCGCGACCTCAAGCTGATCAATACCGTCTGGGTACTGGTCATCCCGGGCGCCATATCTGTCTACAACATGATCGTGACCCGGACTTTCTTCCAGACGACGATCTCCGATGAACTCCTGGAGGCGGCGCAGATTGACGGCTGCAACGACATCCGTTTTTTCACGCAGTTCGTCCTGCCCCTGTCGAAGGCGATCATTGCCGTCATCGGCATGATGTACGCCGTCGAGCACTGGAACGCCTATTTCAACGCCTTCATTTACCTCTCCCGGCGGGAACTGTATCCGCTGCAGATCTTCCTGCGCGAGATCCTGGTCATGAACCAGATCAATGCCAGCGACATCGTCGATCCGGAAACGGCGATCGCCCAGCAGGGCATGGCCGACCTCCTGAAATACTCCCTGATCGTGGTCTCCGCCGGGCCGATCCTCTGCGTCTATCCGTTCATCCAGAAATACTTCGTGCGCGGGATCATGATCGGCTCCCTGAAAGGTTAGTTCCGCCATCCCGCTATCTGGCAAATGACCCGGGAATGCCGTATAGTGGGATCGAAGCCAGTCCACCGACATCGCTGCCGCAGCGGGAGGATGCTGATGCGCCGGATCAAGCTCCGCTCCTATCTGAGATTTCTGGTCACCTATTTCCTGGTCCTGGTCAGCACCCTGGCCCTGCTGCTGCCTGTCTATTACCAGTCGCGGGGCGTAGTCCGCCAGAACATCATCAACGGCCACCAGAACCAGCTGGACCAGACGGTCGGGTCGCTGCAGCAGGATGTTGCGGCGGCCTTTGCCATGGCGCGCAAGATCGCCACCGATACCGACTTCCAGGCTATCCGCGCCTACCGGCCGCCGGCGGACCCCAGCCAGATGATGACCCTGCTGCGGGCCAACGAATACCTGGCCGATTCGGCGGTCGCCCTTTCGACGGTGGAGTGCCTGATGGCTGCTTTCAGCGACAACGACATCGCGGTGACCAGCCGGACGGTGTATTACGATTACGCGGCCATGTATAGCCGCTTTTATTATGCCGGCGCCCTGACCTATCCGGAGTGGCGGGAGCAGCTGTTCCGCCGCGACGGCAGCAGCTACCGGCTGGCGGCCTGGCGTTCGGCGGACAGCAACCAGCAGCCTTTCCAGGCCCTGACGGTCAGCATACCGGCCGGCACTGCCCCGAACAGCGCGATTGTCCTGACCGCGGTGATTGACATCGACCGGCTGATCGCACAAATGGACCTGGCTGATGCCCTGACCGATGGCTTTATTGAGATCAGTGCGGCGGCCGGACGGCTTCTGTACACCACCGGTGATCCCGGCAACCGACAATTCACGCTGGTGCAATCAACAACCACCATCCCCGGACTGCTGTTCACGCTGGGTATCCCGGAATCGCTCTACCAGGCCCGGATGGCTTCGGTCACCCGCACGATCTTCTGGTATTTCGGCGCCGCCATCACATTGGGCATCCTGCTGTCACTCTTTTTTGCCTGGCATTATTACCGGTCGATGGCCAGCACCCTGACTTTCCTCGAGAAAATCGGCATCCAGCGCAATGGCCTGCGCGATGACCAGGCTTATATCCATAACGCGCTGACCGCCCTGAACAATATGAAGAACCAGGCCGACAACGCGAACCGGGAGTTGAGCAGCCAATCGGCGCAGGCTTTCCTGGAGAAATTGATTCGGAACGGCTCGGATGATCCGGACCGGGACCGGCGGCTGACGGCCGTCTACCCCCAGTTCCAGCGGCAATACCGGCTGGTGCTGGTCCTGTTCCAGTCGCCGGGCGACACCAGTCATGACCTCTGCCGGGTGATGGCGCTGCTGAACCTGAACGAACGTTTTCGCCGGGGGGTATTCCTGCAGCTGGCTGCCGACGAATATGTCGTGATCATTCCGGATGAAAACGAGGAGCCGATCCGGCAGGACGACCTGGAGGAACTGGCCCGGCAGCATGAAAAGCTCTACGCAGTCGCGCTGCGCCTGGTCATCAGCCGTCCCGCCGAGGGCGCAACCGGTTTGCATGCCTGCTATGCCAGCTGCACCAGCCTGTCGCGCTTCATGGACGAGGAGCGGGTTGTGATTGCCGACCATCTGCAGGCCCTGCCGTTCATGCCGGATCCGCAGGACCTGGAGAGCATCCGCCGACTGGTGCTGGAAGGCCAGGCCTTCAAGGCCCGACAGCTGGTTTTCCGCCTCTGGCACGAATTGTCCTGCACGCCCAGTGAGGATCCGACCGCGATCGGCCAGCTGTATTACAAGATCCGCAGCAAGCTGGAAGAAGCGGCCGACCAGGTGGGCCTGACGGTTGGCCTGCCCAACTTCGACAGCCGCCTGAGCCTGATTGAGCAGGCCTTCCTGCTCACCGCGGCGATCGACCGGCTGGCCGACGACCTGCAGGGCTTGCGCCGCAAGGCGGACCACTCGGTTCTCGATCGCCTGATGGCTTACATGCAGGAGCAGTTCCGCAACCCGGAGATCACCGTCCAGTCAGCCGCCGACCGGCTGAACCTGTCGCGCAAGACGGTCGACCGGCTTTGCAAGGCCCATACGGGCACCACCTTTTTCGAATACCTGGAGACCTTGCGCCTGCAGGAGGCGGCCCGCCTGCTCCGCCAGACCGACCTGGCCGTCAACGACGTGGCCCAGCGATCCGGCTTTGCCACCGCCAGCACGTTCTACAAGTCCTTCCGCCGGCAGTATGCCGTCTCGCCCAGCACCTACCGGGCGGACAACCCGGACCGGCCTGCCGGCCGGATTTGAAAAATGCAAGATCAGGTTCGTCCTGTTCATTGTCATTCCCGGTTGACTTGGTCATAATGTTAGCGGAGTGATTCAACTTGTCCAAGTAATCACGATGGAGCATGATGATATGAACGAGACAATCGAGCAATCCGTCCTGCAGGATCCTTGCACCCGCCTGCTGCCCTCGCCCCGGCAGCTGGCCTTCCTGGACTGGGAAATGGGCGCCTTTTTTCATTTCGGCATCCGGACCTTCTATGAAGGCCATCGCGACTGGGACGGCCGCCCGATGCCGGCCGCCGGCTTCGCGCCGACCAGCCTCGACTGCGGGCAGTGGATCCGCGCGGTCAAGGCCGCCGGCTGCCGCTACGCCATCCTGACCTGCAAGCACCATGACGGTTTCGCCAATTGGCCAACCCGGCTATCCGACTATTCGGTCGCCGGCACACCCTGGCAAAACGGCCAGGGCGACGTGGTCCGCGAATTCACCGACGCCTGCCGGACTTACGGCATCAAGACCGGCCTCTACTATTCGCCGGCCGATGCGGCGATGAAAGCCGGCAGCCGTACCGCCCGGGAGCATGACGATTTCTTCATCAGCCAGATTACCGAACTGCTGTCCAACTACGGCCAGATCGACTACCTCTGGTTCGACGGCTGCGGTTCGGAAGGCCACACCTACGATACGGCGCGCATCGTCGGCGTCATGCGTGCCCTGCAGCCGGACCTGACCATCTTCGGCATGTGGGACCATGATGTGCGCTGGGTCGGCAATGAAGAGGGCTTCGCGCCCTTCGCCGACAACCTGGTCGTGACCTATCCGAAGGGCGACCAGCATTTCCCGCACCTGGACGCCGAAGTGCGGCGCTTCTTGCCCAGCGAATGTGATTTCCGCCTGCGGGCGCGCAACTGGTTCTTTTCCGATTGCGATGAGCACACGATCAAGCCGGTGCGCGAGCTGATGGGCATTTATGACCTGTCAGTCGGCCGGGGCAGCAATTTACTGATCAATGTGCCGCCGGACCGCCGCGGGCTCCTGCCGGAGGCGGATGTCCAGCGCCTGCAGGAATTCGGCCAGGCCTTGCGCCGCCGCTTTGCCGAGCCGCTGCTGCTGAAGACGGCAGAGAAGGACGGCGTCCTGACCCTGGAACTGGCGGCGCCGGCCTTGTGCGACACCCTGGTCCTGGTGGAGGACCTGGCCAACGGCCAGCAGATCGAAAGCTTCGAAGTCTATTTCCAGCCCGGCCGCTGCGAATATGTGCCGCCGGTCAAGCTATACGCCGGCGCATCCGTCGGTCACAAACGGATCATCACGCTGC
>JAEXPB010000343.1 GCA_023438965.1 Bacillota bacterium
GCACAGAGACGGTCTTGCAGTGACAGCATGGTTCGACAATACCTCCAGCAATGCGGATCGGAATGCCGGCCGCCTGGGCGGTCAGACGGGCGGCCGACTTCAGCTCAGCCGGATCCGGCGCCGCAAAACGGGCTTCCGGCCGGTTCAGCGCGTCGGCTTTGCCCAGTCCGAGCGGATGATAGGGCAGCAATTCATAATAAAGCAAGTTCCGCAGGGTCGCCGCGAAGGCGGCGATGGCGTTGATTTCCCCGTCATTGACGCCGGCCAGGACCGGGGTGCGCAGGATGATCGGCAGCCCCAGCTGGTCCAGGCGGCGGAGATTATCGAGGATCAGGCGGTTGGAGACGCCGGTCAGTGCCTGGTGGCGGTTGTCGTCCAGCAGCTTGAGATCGGCCATGACCAGGCGGCAGCCGGCCAGGATAGGACGCGCAACGGACCAGGACGCGTAGAGGGAGGTCTCGATCGCACAGCCGATGCCTTCACTCCGGCAGGCATCCGCCAGTGCCAGTGCAAAATCCGGTTGGGCCAGCGGTTCGCCGCCGGACAGCGTGACGCCGCCGTCCTGACCGTAATAGGGTTTGTCCTGGCGGACTTCCCGCAGGATTTCAGCGACGGTCATCTCCCGGCCGCAGGTGACGCGGGCGCCGGCGAAGCAGCTGTCGGCGCAGCGGCCGCAACCGATGCACTTATCCGGGTAATGCAGCGTTTCCGGTGCGAATCCGATGCATTCCGGGTTATGGCACCAGGCGCAGTGCAGGGGGCAGCCCTTAAAAAAAACCGTTGTGCGCAAGCCCGGCCCGTCATGGACGGAGCTGCGCTGGATGTCGGCGATCAGGCCGGTCGGTCCGGCGGATTCAGCCACGGCCGCATTCCCCGGCCCCAGCCGCCTCGACCGGCACGGCACAGCCGGCGGCAGAGGAGGCGACGGCGGCATCGAGCAGCGCCATGACCTTCAGGTTCTGTTCCAGGGTTACGGTCTGATGCAGCGGCGCGCCGGTCTGCAAATGATGAACATAGTTCCAGGTGAAGTTCCGCATCTCCGGCGGGAATTCATCGGCCGGCAGGTCCAGCGGTTTGCCGAAGATATCGATCGCCTTGACAACGGGCGAACCGTTCTCGCGGTCGAGCGTCAGGACGCCCTCGGTGCCGTAAAGCACCGGACCGGCTGGGATCGCGGCGCCGGGGGTCGTCCAGGTGGCTTCGATCACCGATAAGGCCGACGGGAAACGGACAATGGCCGCGGCGGTGTCTTCGACCGGCGTGAACGGCGTGTTCAGGTTCAGGCCCATGGCCATGACCGAGCTGGGCTGCTCCGGGCAGAACCAGCGGCTGTACATGCAGCCGTAGCAGAGAATATCCAGGAAAGCACCGCCATTGCCGGTTTGATACCACCAGGTCCGGGCTTTGGCCTCGTCCGACAGGGTCTCGACCGAAGCGTTGACACCGCGATGCTGGGCCCCGGGACCGAGCGGTCCGGTGTGGCCGTTGAGATAGCGAATCTTGATCAGGCTGCCGATGATGCGGCTGTCCAGGGCGTTCTTCAACTGGCGGACCGCCGGCCGCCAGGTCGTCGGCCAGTTGACATAGATCGGCGACTGGTAGCGGCGGGCGATCGCTTCGATCTTGAGTGCTTCAGCCAGCGAAACCGCCAGCGGCTTCTCCAGGCAGAGCGGAATGCCGCGGCTGGCGCAAGCTTCGGCCACCGCCGGCTTCCTGGCGTTCTCGCACATGCCGAAAACCAGGTCGGGGCGGGTTTCGTCCAGCATGCGGCTGTAGTCGGCATGCGGCGTGATATGATGATTGCTGCAGGTGTTTTGCAGATTCCAGGCCCGGGTGTAACGCGCCGGGGCAATTTCCGGGATATCCGGCTGGACATCGGCGCAGCCGACCAGCTCCATGGCTGGATTTTCCGCGATATATTGATTGAACTCATTCACATGCATATGGGCGAAGCCGATGATGGCGACACGCAGTATTTTCATAAGACAAGCGACTTCCTTTCTGGTTTGTCAAACTGGATCCGGTGTTTGGCGATCCGTTCAATTTGTTAGGACTGGCCGGTCTGGTCAGGCGTTGCCGGCCAATTCCCGGACGTTGACTTCGCGGTTCAGTTCGGCGGACTGGTAGAAGCATTCGATGGCCTTGGCGACTTCCAGCGTCTCCTCCGGCTTGACCAGGCGCTCGGCCTTGCCGGCGAGGACGTCCGTCAGGTGCTCGTACATGTACCAGTGCTGCTCGAAAGCCGTTCCTTTATACGGACGATTGTCGAAGTTCTTCAAGGCGGTCTCAGCCTGGTAACGGCCGACATTTTTATAAAGCTTGTTATCGTTCAGGGAAAGGCCGCCCTGATCGCCGCAAACGACCATGTTCAGATTGGTGGTCGGCAGATTGATCGCCCAGGAGAACTTGAAATTGACCGAGAAGCCGTTGGACAGGCGCATGAAACCGGTGGCGAACTCCTCGACCGAGAACTCCCGCCAGTCATAAGGCCGCGGCGTGAAGGTACCGGCATAAGCGCCGCTTTCGGCGATATCGACCAGCACATCCTCGCCCCGCTTGACGATCTTTTGATAGGCGCTGCCGCTGACCGCCTCCACTTGCGGCCCGCCGGCGATCCAGAGCAGCGAGTCGATCAGGTGCACGCCCAGATCGCAGAAGGGACCGCCGAAATTGTGCTCCTTCATGTGGAAGAGTCCCCAGGTCGGGATGCCGAAGCGGCGGATGAAGGCAATGTCCGAGAAGTACGGCGTGCCGATCTCGCCGGCGGCGATCAGCTCGCGGGCGGTCTGCATGTAGTGGCGCCAGCGCATGCACTGGCAGGGGAACAGCATCTTGCCGCAGGCGTCGGCGACCGCGAACATTTCCTGGGCATCGGCCAGGGAGACGGCCATCGGCTTCTCGCAGGCGACATGGCAGCCGGCGCGCAGGGCGGCGATGCTCCATTGCTTGTGGTAGACGTTGGGCGTGCAGACAGCGACCAGGTCCGGCTTCAGTTCGTCGAGCATCTGCTGCGGATCCTGATAATAATGGGGGATGCCATGCCGCTGGGCGGTTTCCGCTGCGGCTGCCAGGCGGATGTCGGCGACGCCGACCAGGTCGGCCAGGCCTTGCCGGCGCAGGTTGTTGATGGCGGGGATATGGGCGGCATTGGCGATCATGCCGGTCCCGATGATGGCAATGCGGATTTTCGTGTTCATGATCGTGGTCCTTTCTTGTGACGATTGTCTCAGAAAATGGTTTCCAGTTCGACGCATCCGCCGCTGGCCATGGCGGCCGGGATGGCGCCCATGATCTCGATCACATGGCGGGCGTGTTCGGCAGAGAGGATCGGCCGGGCGTCGTTCTCGATCGCGTCGACCAGGTCCTTCAGGCAGCAGCATTGGTTGAAGCTGGCCGGACGGCGGTCCTTCCAGGTCTGCGGCTCCAGCCAACCGCGGACGCCGCGTTCCGGGCTGTCCAGGTAGAGCTTGGGATTCGGCCAGGTCGTCCCCGGCGGATCGAAGGAAATGACGCCTTTTTCGCCGAAAATCTCCAGCGGCACGCTGCGGGTTGCCCGCTGGCAGAAACCGGTGTCGACGAAGCCGATCCGGTCGTTGCCGAAATCCAGGCTGATGAAGTAAGTGTCCGGCAGCTGGTCGGTCGTCAGGACCTTGCCGTCGAACGCGCCCGAACGGACTTCCCGGCGCTTGAGCGCGTTGGCGCCCATGCAGGCTACCCGTTTGGCCGGGCCCATGATGCCGGTGACCTGGTGCAGGGCATGCACGCCCATGTCATAGAGGGCGCCGGCGCCGGGTTCGAAGAACCAGGCCGGATCAGCGTCGCGATACTGGAAGTATTCCGGACCGCCATGGGTCGAAACGCATTTGATCGATAAAACATCGCCGATGGCGCCATCGCGGATCATTTGGCGGGCCATGGCGATATCGGGCCGCATCATGTGGATCGGCACGCAGACAAATTTGACGCCGGCCGCGGTCGCGGCCGCGCGCGGCGTGTTCATTTCCCCTACGGTCAGGGCG
>JAEXPB010000473.1 GCA_023438965.1 Bacillota bacterium
GCCGGCGGTTTGCTCACATTGGAAGCAGAACATGTTTGACATTGAATTTTCCTCCTGTTTGTCGTGTTTTTGCTATGCGCAAAAGCTTTCCGAATCGGTCTTTCAATCTTCAAGAATTCTGCCATCAGTGCTGATGGTGACCACTTGCCAGGGGATCATCTTGCCGCTGGCCAACAGGGCTTGTTGAACCGCATGCTCGATGCCGCCGCAGCAGGGCACCTCCATTCTGACTACCATTATACTCTTGATCGCATTTTGACGGAAGATTTCGGTCAGCTTGTCCGCGTAGCTGCCGGCATCGAGCTTGGGGCAGCCGATCAGCGTAATGCGGCCTTTGATAAATTCCTGATGGAAATTGGCCCGGGCATAGGCCGTGCAGTCGGCGGCGATCAGCAGGCGGGCGTGGTCGAGATAGGGTGCCCGGACCGGCACCAGCTTGATCTGGACCGGCCATTGTTGGAGCTCGGACTCGACCGCCGAAGCGGTTTCCGACCCGTGGCAGCAGGCCGCTTCTGCCGGTACTGGCGCCGGAGCGGCCGGCTTGTCCGCCCGGTTGAAGGAACGGGACTGGGTGCCGGGGCAGCCGCAGGCCAGGGGCGGAACGGGCGGCTGGGCATTGGCGGCCTGGGCAATCGGAGCGGCTGGGGCGGTTGTTGTCTTTTCCTCCCGGGCTGCCTTAGAACCGGGCGCCGGCGCCGTGAACGCAGCAGCGTCCTTTTTGACAATCGTGATGGCGCCGGTCGGGCAGGCCGGCAGGCAGGCGCCAAGACCGTCGCAGTATGTCTCGGCGACCAGTCTGGCCTTGCCGTTGACCAGGGCCAGCGCGCCTTCGTGGCAGCCAGTCACACACAGGCCGCAGCCATTGCATTTCTCTTCATCAATCTGGATGATATCCCTTTGCATAAGTACCTCCTGGCAAGTCGGGCGTTACCCGCTGCTGAACTTGTTTTCTGGCGTCAGTTTACTATAATGGAAGTCATCATTCCGTAGCTATGGCTACCAAAAGGAGCACCTATGCTGGAAACCTGGTTGCCTGTCCTAAAAACCTGCGCCTTGTTTGCCGATTTTGAACCGGAAGCGATCCGCGGGCTGCTGCCGTGCTTCGGCGCTGCCCTGCGGGAATTCCAGAAAGGGGACATCCTCTGCCAGGCTGGCGATCCGCAGCAGTCCATCGGCATCGTCCTGACCGGCGAAATCCAGGTTCAAAAGGAGGATTATGCCGGCAACCGCCTGATCATCGGCCTTTTTGGTCCCGGCGACCTGTTTGGCGAGGTGTCGGTGTTCGCCGGCCTTGGCCATTGGCCGAACACTGTCCTGGCCAATTCGGCCGGCATGGCCCTCTTTATCCCAGTCGAAAAAATCAGCCAACCCTGCGGCCAGTCCTGCGGCGCCCATCAGCACTTGATCCGGAACATGCTGGGCATCGTGGCGGGCAAGGCGATCATCATGAACAGCCGCATCAGTTTCCTGAAGCTCAAGGGCATGCGCGAAAAGCTGGCGGCCTATTTGTACGAGCAATACCGCCGAACGGGCAGCCGGACTTTCCTGCTGCCGCTGAACCGGGATGAACTCGCCGATTATCTGAATGTGTCGCGGCCGTCGATGTCACGGGAACTGGGCCGGATGCGGGAACTGGGCATGATCGATTATTACCGGTCATCCTTTACAATCAAGGATCTGGAGACACTGCGCAAGGCCTGAAACTGGCGGAGGCATTTGATATTTTTGATTTTACCTGAATCGAAAATAACAAATTATCCTGGAAATCACCTTGACGCCGGCCGGTCGGCCGCTTACGATGGAAGCATCCAGCAACGGAGGTGACGCCGGCATGTTTGCGAACCGGGACATCACCATCACCCGCATCGACCTGGCCATCACGGTTCGGGCCGGCAGCGGCCAGCGCTGCCACCGCAACCGCAGGAACCACGGCCTGGTCTACAAGACGACCGACCGAACCATCTATCATTTCGGCGCCGCGACCGTCACCGCCATCCCGGACAGCATCCTGTACCTTCCTCAGGGCAGCGACTATGATGTCGACCCGGCCAGCGGCGGCGATTGCATCTCCTTCAATTTCCTGGTCCTGGAGGACTTGCCGCTGGAACCCCAGCTGTTCTGTCCGGAAAATCATGAGATATACCTGGACTTGTTTACCCGGCTGGAAAAGGAATGGATTTACAAGAAACCCGGCTACCTGGCCCGGTGCAAATCGATGCTCTACGGTATCATTGCGCTGCTCCAGCAATACCAGTACTCGCAGCAGGTGCCGGCCACCCTGCAGAACCGGATCCGCAAGGCGGTGGCCTATCTGGAGGATCATTATGCCGACGACACATTGAGCATCGGCCTGCTGGCCCGGCAGTGCGGCATGAGCGAAGCCTATTTCCGGCGCTGCTTCCGGGAGATCTATGCCTTGTCGCCGCTGCAGTACATCAACATGATTCGCCTCAACCGCGCCAAGGACCTGCTCAACGCCGGCAGCCTGCCGATCGGCGAGATCGCCGGACAGGTCGGCTTTGGCGATATCTATTATTTCAGCAAGGCTTTCAAGCGCGAAGCCGGCTGCAGCCCGTCCGATTACCGCCGCGCGGCGGATTGACCGGCTGCTTCAGCCGGCGTGTTCCGCCTGCCGGATGAACTCATCCTGTTCCGCCCGGCTGAGGTTGACGAAATAGACATTCCAGCCACAGACCCGGACCTGGAGATTGGCATATTTCTGCGGATCCTGCTGTGCCTCCCGGAGCACCCGGGCGTCGAAGATATTGCCGTGGATGGCGAAGCCGCCGGCGGCGAAATAGGTGCGGATCAGCGCCAGCAGCGAATCCAGCCCTTCCTCGCCCTGGACAGCGGATGGGTGGAGCAGGATATCCAGCACCGATCCGTTGGGGAAGAGGCTGTGGTCCATGCCGGTGACGGATTGGATCAGGGCGGTGACCCCCGCGCGGTCCATCGCCGTCACGGCACTGAAATTCTTGGACAGCGGTTCGGTTGACCGGCGCCCGTCCGGCGTGGCGCCCATTTTCGACCCATGGTAAATATAGTGATCGATGGAGATCATGCCGGCCTTGAAGACACCGCCGCGGCCGTTGGGGCGGTTGTTGACCAGCCCGGCGGCGAAGGCGGCCAACTCGGCGGCCAGCCGGTCCGGCTCCGGCCGGTTGTTGCCGTACTTGTCGCGGCTAAGCCGGACTTTCCGGCGCAGGTCTTCATGGCCGGCCCAATTCGTCCGCAGAATATCGGCCAGTTCCGGCAGGGTGACCGACCGGTCCATGAAAACCAGGCGGCGAATGGCGAGCAGGGCGTCCACCGTGCTGGCGATGTAGGCGAAATTGACTGAACTGTTGTTGTATTTGGCGCTGCCGGCATAGGCATCCTGCCCCCGTTCCACGCATTCGCGCATGGTGGCGGAGAACAGCGGCGCCGGATTGACCGTCGGATAATGCTTTTCATACGCCGAAACGGTTCGCATGGCGCTTTCGGTCATGAAAGCCAGTTGCTGTTGCCAGGCGGCCAGGAAATCGTCGAAAGTCCGGAATTCGGCGATCTCGCCGGTGGCCGGCCCGATGCGGGTTCCGGTCAGCGGGTCGATGCCGTTGCAGAGCGCCAACTCCACCGCTTTGGCCAGATTGACGCTGCCGCTGCCGGTGCAGGGGACTTCGCGGCCCAGGATAGCCGGTTCATAACAGCCGATCGGGACATAGTCCCGGACCTCCAGTTCCGTGGCGCCGACTTGGCGCAGCGCCCGGAAGGCCACCTTGTCGTTGATCAGCACCAGACTGCTGTTGCCGCGGCGGATACAGCTTAGCACAAAACGCAGGAAATCGTCCGGCGTACCCGGATGAACCCGGATGTGGAATTTGGGGTCATAGATGCCCAATTCGTCAAAGGCCGCCAGGAAAAGCCAGGACAGGTCATTGACGGCATCCTGGCCGTCGACGCCCAGGCCGCCGAGGAAAAGCGGCTGATTATAGGGCGTGCGCAAGGCATAGATCTTGAACAGGAAATAGCGGACCAGCACGCCGGCCTGCTCGCGGGTCAGGCGGCCGGCAGCCAGATCGGTCTGGTAGAAGCGCCAGAACAAGCGGTCCAGGCCGCCCAGCGAACGAACCCGTTCGCCTTCGACTTCCTCCTGCAGCTGCCGGAATATATACATCAATTGCAGCGCTTCATGGAAGGTCGCCGGCGGCCGGCTGGCAATGCCCCGCAGGCTGGCCGCAACCCGGCGCAGGCGTTCGCGGCTGCTATCCGTCGTCCCGGAACCGGCGGCCGCCGTCTCGGCCTGACGCTCCGCTTCGGCGGCCAGGCGATGGACAAAGCCGATGGCGGCTTGATACGCCGTCTCGGCAGATTCGTAAAACACCCGCTGCGCCGCGGTCAGGCTGCCGGCAGCCGCTTTGGCGGCCCGCGCCTGCCGTACCCGCTCCAGGAGGCCGGTCAGGCCTAGGTCCAGCACATCGTTCCAATCCGGCGCCGTATGCCCGAAATCGGAGAAACCGCTCCAGGCGCCGGCAGCCCAGGCCTGGCGCTCGATGGCATGCGCGTCCTTCATCACCGTGTCGTTGATTTCCTTCAGCCAGCGGTTGCGCAGCTGGATGACGGCCTGGCCGCAATCGAGATGATCGGCGAACCAGTCGCGGCCGTCGACGGCGATCCGGCCCTGGCTGCCGACCAGCGCGCAGGCGCGTGCTTTGATCAGGCTGCGCGGTTGTCCGGCTGCCGACAGTTCGGCAGCCAGCCGGTCGACGGCGGATTCCAGTTCGGCAGCCGTCAGGCCGCTGGCCGGATTCCAGTTGACCGGCTGATATTGATGTTCCAAATAGGCTCTGTCTTCGGTAAAAGACTGCCAGATCATATTTTTATTCATGCTGCGGAACCTCCCGGCCTTGTGCGTAAAACTCGTGTCCCGACATGAATATCGTACCGTACAGGGCGGCCTGATCCCATGGGCATTTCGCGTCATTTGTCTTTTTCGAAACTAAAATTGGGCCGGTGAGTCAGGCGAAACGACTGACCAAGGTCTGCCGGCGGCCGCCGACTGCTGTCGGACAGCCTCAGGCACCAGC
>JAEXPB010000485.1 GCA_023438965.1 Bacillota bacterium
CGCTATGGTTGGTCCGGAAACGGATCGCCTTGTCCTTGACCAGCGGCACGTCATTGTGCGTCGAACCGCGCATGCCGGCAGCCGCGAAGCCGGAGCCGAACTCCAACCCCTTGACGGCCGGGATGCCCAGGATCAGACTGCCCAGGCGCGATTCGAGGCCGTCGAAGATCGGGTCGCCCAAGCCGGCGGGCAGCCCCCAGATCATCGCCTCGACGATACCGCCGACCGAGTCCTCGGCCAGGCGGGCTTCAGCAACGGCGGCAGCCATGGCCTCGCCGGCCGTGTCGTCCAGGACGGGCATCAGCTTGTCGGCCAGCTTGTTATAGCGTTCCGGATCCGGCCGGACCGGATCGAACACCTCATCGCGGATGCCGGCGATTTCATAAACGTGGCTGGCCAGCCGGACGCCCCTGGCCTGCAGGATCTGGCTGCAGACCGCGCCGGCAAAGGTCAGCGGCGCGGTAAGGCGCCCGGAAAAATGCCCGCCGCCGCGCGGATCCTGAAAACCGCCATATCGGGCCATGGCGGTCAGGTCGGCATGGCCGGGGCGCGGCTTCATTTGGAGCTCCCGATAATCGGCCGACCGCGTGTCGGTATTGCGGATCAGGGCGGCCAACGGTGTGCCGGTCACCCGGCCTTCGAATACACCGGAAAGGATCTCAGCCTCGTCGGCCTCCTGACGCGGCGTCGACCAGGGTGTCCGGCCGGGCGCCCGACGCAGGGCAAAGCGACGGATCGCCGCAAGATCCAGTTCATGGCCCGAAGGCAAGCCGTCGATTACGACGCCGATGCCCGGACCGTGCGATTCACCGAACAGGCTGATTTTCAGATGCTGTCCCCAGCACGAGCCCATCGATCTCACCTCCCAGACGCTTGAATTCCTGGAAAAAGTCCGGATAGGACTTGCGAACGGCTTCCCATCGGCGCAGCAGGACGCCTTGCTCGGTCGACAGCGCCGCGATGGCCAGGGCCATGGCGATCCGATGGTCAGACCACGAATCCGCTGTTCCGCCGGCCAGACGAGCGGCGATCCGGGAGAGTGACCGGCCGCGGATAACCAGCCCGTCATCCTGCTGGATAATGTCGCCGCCAATTGCCTGCAGGGCATTCTGTGTCGCCAGGAGCCGGTCGCTTTCTTTCAGGCGCAGACGACCGGCCCGGATTATGCGCGTCTCAGCCGGCGTCAGGGCGGCGGCGACCGCCAGGATCGGAACCAGATCGGGGATCTGCGCGGCGTCGATTGTATAGGCGGACCGGCCCTGCCGGAAATCGTCCAGTAACTGGACGATGGCCCGGTCCCCCTGCACGGAGTCGGACGCCAGGCCGGTCACCTCCAGGCGGCTGCCGGCATAAGCGGCGGTCAGCCAGAAGGCGGCCTGGGAATAGTCCTTCTCGATCCGGTAGGCCGTCGGCCGGTATTTCTGGCCGCCGGGAACACGGTAGCCGTCCGGCCGGGCCTCCGCGACAATACCGAAGGCACGCAGGGTGCGCAAGGTCATGTCGACATAAGGCGCCGACTCCAGGGGCGAAGTCAGGCGGATCTCCGAGTCCTCGCCCAGCAGCGGCAAAGCCAGCAGCAAGCCGGAGAGGTACTGGGAGCTGACATGACCGGGAACCAGGAACAGTCCGCCGGTCAGCCGGCCGCGCAGTTGCAGCGGCAGGGATGCGGCCGGCGGGAATTCCATTGTCAGGCCATGCCCGGCGAAGATCGCCTGATAATCGGCCAGCGGGCGCTGCGGCAGCCGGCCGGCTCCGGTCAGGGTGACTGCCGCCGCACTGGCAGCGCCCAGCGCCGCAACCACCGGGATCAGCAGGCGCAGGGTAGTGCCCGATTCGCCGCAATCCAGGCGAGATTCGCCGTTGGCCAGGGCCGCGAGGCAGCGCCGGGTCGCCAGCAGGTCGTCGGATATCCGTTCCGGCAGGCCGCTCACCAGGTCCGGCCGACCGGCCAGGCTGGCGGCAATCAGCGCCCGGTGGGCGTCGCTCTTGGATGGCGGCGGCTCGACCGTGCCGGTCAGGCACCCCGGGTGAATCTGCAGGTCAGCCATTCGCCCACACCTCGTCCAGGATCTTTTCCAGCTGGTCGGGATCCATGGGCTGCAGGAAGGCGTCGCCGATCCGCCGCAGCAGGACGAAATAAATGCGTCCGGCCAGCCGCTTCTTGTCGCTGCGGATGGCTTCGCACAAGACGCCGGCCGGCAGGTCGGCGTGAACCGGCAGCCGGTAGTCGGCCAGCAGCGCCCGGATGCGATCGCCGGTACCCGGCTCGGTCAGCCCCAGCCGCTCGCCGATGGCTGCCGCAGCGACCATGCCGATGGCCACGGCCTCGCCGTGGGTGTATTGCTGGTAGTTGGTCGCCTTTTCAATCGCATGGCCGACCGTATGGCCGAAGTTGAGCAGCATACGCTCGCCGCTGTCCTTTTCATCCCGTGAAACCACGTTGACTTTGATGCGGACACAGCGTTCCAGGATCCATTCCAGATCATAGGTCTTTTTCTCGATCTGCTCCAGCAGCGCCGTGTCGCGGATCAAGCCGTACTTGATCACTTCGGCCATGCCCTCGGCCATCCGGCTGCGGGACAGGGAATGCAGCAGGCCGGGATCCATGATCACGGCTTTCGGCTGGTAAAAGGCGCCGGCCAGGTTTTTGCCGAAGGGCAGATCGATGCCCGTCTTGCCGCCAATGGCCGAATCGACCTGGGCCAGCAGGGTTGTCGGCACCTGGATCAGCGGTATGCCGCGCAGGTAGGTCGCCGCGGCAAACCCGGCCAGATCGCCGACCACGCCGCCGCCAAGCGCGATGACCGGATCAGTCCGGCTCAGGCCGGCCTGGTGGAATTCGGCATAGAGATGCATCAGCTGTTCCGGCGATTTACTGGCCTCGCCGGCGGGAATGACCGCGCCGACGGCCGTGAAGCCGCCGGACCGCAGCCGCTGGAGCGCTTGGTCCAGATAGAGCCGGCTGACATTGTCGTCCGTGACAATCACAGCCCGGCGGCCGCGGCAGACCTGGGCGGCTATTTCACCCAGGCGCTCCAGCGATCCCTGCTGGATCAGGATCGGGTAGTCGCCGCTGGCGGTGCTGGCTAGAATTTCCGGCATAGGTCTGTCCTCCTTGGCACTGGCTGCCGCGCTTGGCGGAGCCAATCAGATCTCCCGGCCGATCGCCGCGGCAATCGGCCGCAGCTTGGCCATCAGTTCGCTGAAGCTGTCGGGGGGCAGGGATTGCTGGCCGTCCGACAGGGCGTGTTTCGGATCGTTGTGGACTTCGATGATCAGTCCGTCGGCGCCGGCGGCAACTGCCGCCTTGGCCAGCGGCTCAACCAGCCAGGCAATCCCGCCGGCGTGGCTGGGGTCGACGAAGACCGGCAGATGGGAGCGGTATTTCAGCATCGGGATGGCACTGATGTCCAGCGTGTTGCGCGTGCTGGTCTCGAAGGTCCGGATGCCGCGCTCGCAGAGAATGAC
>JAEXPB010000007.1 GCA_023438965.1 Bacillota bacterium
GTCCAGTACAGCGATCCGATCAGCGCGGTCACGGTCACGGCAACGGACGCGGATTCGCCTGGCTCGGCCATTCATTTCATCCTGCCGACACCTATGGCTGACCTGTCCTTTGACCCGCCCACGAACAACGGCGCCACGGTTCCCGGATCGGCCTCCGTAATCCTGGCTGGCCATGCCGCAGCCATGCCGAATCCGACGGCTTACAGCATGACGGTGAGCGCCAGTGACGGAACCAACAGCGGGGATACGGCGATCGAGATCAAGGTCAGCAAGGAGACTGCCTTTATCACCTTCGACAACAATAACCCGCTGTCCAAACAGGTAACCGCGGCCGGCTCGGGTTATGCTGCACTGACTGCCACCGACCAGTTCAAAGTGTACGTCACCCAGGAAGCTGATGGCCATCCAGGGTCGCAGGCGCTTTCGGGCACCGCGGCCGCCCAGCTGAATCCGGTGGGCGGCGGCAGTCCGATCCCGCTGACTTTGGTCGGCTATACGCCAGCGGCGGGCGGCGGGACCATCTCCTACACCTTCTCGGCGGCGGTTCAGGTTCCGGTCAACACCTACACGCTGGAAGTCACCTGGTCAGGAAACAGCTATTATCAGGCCAGCCCGGGCGAGGACGTCTTTGTCGTCTATGACCCGACGCTCGGCTTTGCGACTGGCGGCGGCTGGTTCTATTGGCCGGGCACCCAGGACAAGACCACCTTCGGCTTTACCATGAAGTACAACCCGAGCGGCACGAATGTTCAAGGCAGCCTGCTGGTCATCCGGCACCTGAGCGAACCAGACGGCAATGGCGCAATCCTTTACCGCATCAAGAGCAACGCCCTGGCCGGACTGGCGATAACCAGCGTCGTCACACCGGGTAAAGCGACCTTTGGCGGCAAGGTTACCTACCTTGGACCTGATTCGCCGCTGGACCTGGAAGGCAATCTGAAGAATGAGGGTGGGCTGGTGTTCACCTGCTATGTTGAAGATGGCAACGAACCTGGCAAAGGCTCGGACTATTTCGGCTTCTCAGTCGCCGGCCGGATATTCTCTTTGGGCGATGCCGAAGCGAACAAGCAGATGGTCGTCCAAGGCAATATTGTTGTGCCGCATACCGCCGCCGGACACACACCGCCGGCGGCCATAACGTCGATCAGCCCGAAATCAGGCAAATTGGGGCAGACCGGGCTGGAGATCACCATTACCGGAACGGGTTTCACGGGAGCGACCCAAGTTGACTTTGGCGCCGGCATAACCGTCGGTGCGCTGACCGTCAGCGACACGCAAATAACGACTACCATCAATATCGCCGGCAACGCGGCGACCGGACCGCGCAATGTCTCGGTCGTCACGCCCACGGGCACGCTGACGCTGATCAACGGTTTTACCGTGACAAAAAAATAGTATTCCGGTGCAGCGACCGGTTGAACAGACAGACAAGGGCGGGGGTGCGAATCCCCGCCCTTTGTTGAGCCGCCAGCCCAGTTCGCTGCGGCGTCCGGCAGCCGCGTTTAGCGCCCGACAGCGGTTCTCGCCGCCAGATAGTAATAGAAGACCTGTGCGGAGGGTCCGGATGGCTGGTCCAGGCCATAAAGAGCCAGCACCGTACCGGACGGCAAGGGCAGTTCACCAGCCTCGGCTGGCCGGAGGCTGCCATCAGCGGCGACCAGGAAGGTATCGTCAGGCTTGGTTCCCAGGCTGTTATCACCATCACAGGCCATGCCGACCCAGGCATAGGGGAAATCCGCCAGCTGTGCGGCCCAGTCCAGCCCGGTCAACAAAAAGAGCAAGCGAGCCAGCGAGGATTTACCGGTCAGGACAGCAGCCGGATCGGAATTGGCGGCCGAGGGGCGGATCGCATGGCGCTGGACCGAGATCAGGCGATGTTCGGCATCATAATGAATCTGAATCGTATCAACCCGGTTGTCACCCGGATCGACCGCCGGTTCATAGGCGGTGCAGACCAGCTGGCTGACCGTTCCGTCCGCCGCGAAACGGATCCGGAAATAATCGGAACGGGCCTGGGTGCTGATACCAAGGTCATTCAGGAAAGCCGGCCAATCAGTTGAGAAGAAATTGAGCTCATCTACCTGGTAGTTCTGCTGGCCGTGGTTGCTCAGGCGGAGAACCGGACCGGTGAGCACGGCCAGGCCCAGCAGGAGCAGGGCAATCGCCAGGCCAAGGGCGAATTGGCGGCGGGAAGGCTGGCCAGCCTGGATTATATCCTGCAGGCGCGCGTGCAGTTGGCGGCCGTATCCGGATAAAGCTTGCGCGGGCAGCTGCCGGTTTGGCCCGTCGTCAGCCATGTTGATCACCTTCGTCCAGCAATTGCCGCAGCACCCGGATATCCTCCGGAGTCAGCTTGCGTTGCTCATAAAGCGAGGCGACCAGCTTGCTGGCGCTGTCGTGGTAGAGCGTACTAACCAGTTTGCGGGTGTGGTATGCGCGATACTCGTCTTCGCTGACGGCCGGCCGGAAGTACTGCACATCTCGCTGGAGGCATATCAGGACGCCCTTTTCCTGCAGGCGGCGGACCATGGTCTTGATCGTGGAGCGGTCCCAATGCTGGGCATCAGCCAGGGCCGTCGCCAGCTCGCTGATCGTCAGTTCACGGGCGGCCTCCCAGAAGGCGCGCATGACCACGGATTCGGATTCGGAAATTCGGGCTATTAATTCGTTCACGGCAACAACCTCCGAATAAATTAAGGTTACGTCTGTAACCTTAATTTGTCAAGCCAGCTCATTTTTCATCCGGCCAATCCCAGCCAGATATGATACAATTTAGGCGTTGATCACCGTCCGGGACGCGCTGGCCAATACTGGGCAACCCGGGACGATAACCGGATTCTGAAGGAGGACCATCATGAAATTCTCACTTTGTCTGGATGCCATCTATCCCGGCGCCGATGCCGCCGGTTTTGCCGCAGGCATGAAGCAGGCACGGGACGCCGGTTTTACGGCGATCGAATTCTGGGG
>JAEXPB010000027.1 GCA_023438965.1 Bacillota bacterium
ACAATTGAAAATAGTAAACGCCGGCGGTGTCGCTGTTGTCGAAGAGACAGGACAGGATAAGACACCAGCGGCCGTCCGGCAGATGGCGGGACGCCACCAGGCTGACATAATTCAAGGACGCGCCGCGCCGATTCGTAACGTTCAATTGGACGATCAGGCGCTGGATCGCAGTTTGCCAGACCAGGCCGTCACTGCCCGGACGCGTCAGGAAGAATTCGCCGTTTCTGTCATTATCCTGCCAAACAGCCAGTTCATCCAGGCCGGCCAGGCGGTGGCCATTGGCGAAGGCCAGATTAGCCGGCAAATCCTGGATCGTGTGAAAGGACAGAGGACCGGCGGCAGTGATCTGATTGGCGGCAGCCTTGTCTATGTCCGGCAGGAGCAGTGCGGGCAGCTGCCAAACGAGCAGACCGGCGCAGACGATGAGCAACAGGCTGACGACCGTTGCCGGCAGCCAGCTTTGCCGTGGCCGGTTTCCGTGACCAAGCCGCTGGTTCAGACGTTCGGCGCCGGCTTGCGCAAGATCAGCCTGCAGCCGCTGATGCGCCGGCAGCCAAAGCGGATTGAACCAGAACACGCTGCGCACGAACAGAACCAGAAAACGGATCAATAAATCCGGATGGTTGTTGCGGTCCAAAGCCTTCTGCAAGAAAATCAGGCGCTGTTGAGCAGGTAAATCAGACGGCAAGGCTGTCGGGACCGGAATTTGGTGTCGGTGCCAGTGACCCCAGATCGTCAAGGGATGTTCATCATGAGGTCCGGATGATATGACGTTCGCGTAACGATAATAACCGGTTTGATCACGCACCGGTGCAATTGCCATCTGCCAGGCGGCTTGATCGGGCGGATTGCCGTCTTCGGTAGGCAATGGGACGGCATCATTGGACGTCCGGTCAGCGGATTTCGCCGGTTGGGCCGTTTTATCCGGCCGGGCACTCGTTCCGATCACGAGCCGCCGGATCGACGGCCAGAAATAGCCGAGTAATCGGACCATCAGAAAGACCGTAAATCCAGCCAGCCAGATCCAGCGCCAATAGGCCAGGAAAATCAGCAATTTGTCTTTCATGGTCAGTGCCGGCAGCCGAAACGCCGGCTGGTTCTGGGCCGGGCTTGCTTCGGAAACTCTGGATGCCTGCGGGATGGATGTCCAGGCGGGATTGGCGGATGTCTGATTGCCGCCGGTCGGCTGGAGTGGCTGGCGGCGGTTGCTGGCCCAGGACTGGGCGGCTTCATCGATGAGCGTTTGCGTCAGGACGGCCCGGCTTGGATCGGGTAGACGCCAGGCATAGATCCATTCCGGCCAGTCGGCCGGGATGCGCAATTGACCGGGCAATGGCCAGAAGCAGCAGGACAAAATCAGGATGGCCAACCAGATCCCGCGCCGCAGGCGGCCGGACAGCCAGGCTGCCGGCAGGCGGCGCAGCAACAGGAATCCGGTCAGGAACAGGCCAGCCAGGCAGCCGGTCAACAGCACTCGCAGGAGGATCAGGTCGTAAAATCGCATAACCACCTCAGTCAGCCGGAGTTCCGCGCGGGATCGGCAGTCATTCCGGCTTCAGCTGAGATTAATTATACCATACGGCCTGAACCGATGCGAGGCTTGCGACCTTCCAGCCGTCCGGGATGAGCCGGGAATACGGCCGAATCAGTCTTTCAGGATTGAATTGACGGCGCTGATGACCGCCCGCAGCGACGACTTGCTGATGATGCTGCTGATGCCGGCGCCGATATGGAGCTTGTTGCCGCCATTCTGGACTTGGACATAGGTGATGGCTTGCGAAGTCGAGCCGCGCTCCAGGGCATGCTCATGATAGGCGGTGATTTCCAGCTTGGTGTTCAGGTAAGAGCGCAGCGCCTGGCAGAAAGCGTCCAGCAAGCCGTTGCCGCGGCCGTTGATCGTCTTCTCTTCCCCATTGTGCACGATTACCGCAGACATCTCGACCGACTGGTCGTCGATCATGGATTCACGATAATTCTTGAGCATCAGCGGTTCGGTGCGGTTGACATAGGTGTCCAGGAAAAGCTGGTGGATTTCGTCCGGCTGCAGGTCACTCTGCAAGCGGTCGGACACTTTGGTGACCAGCTGGCTGAAGGCCTGCTGGACCGGGCGCGGCAGGTAAAGGCCGAAGTATTGTTCCAGGATGTAGGCCACGCCGCCCTTGCCGGACTGGCTGTTGATCCGGATGATCGGGTCGTAGCTGCGGCCGACATCCTTGGGGTCGATCGGCAGATAGGGCACCGCCCAATGCTCCGGATGGCTTTTCATGGCCGCCAGGCCTTTGTTGATGGCATCCTGGTGCGAACCGGAGAAGGCGGTGTAGACGAGTTTGCCGGCATAAGGATGGCGGGGCGGCACGAACATGCGGGTTGTTTCTTCATAAACATCGATCAACTGGTTGATTGACGAGAAATCGATCTGCGGATCAATGCCCTGCGAGAACAAATTCAGGCCCAGAGCGACCAGATCGACATTGCCGGTCCGCTCGCCATTGCCGAACAAAGTGCCCTCAACCCGGTCGGCACCGGCCAGCAGGCCCAATTCGGCGGCCGCGACCGCTGTGCCGCGGTCGTTATGCGGGTGCAGGCTGACCAGGATCGCTTCCCGGTAGCGTGTATGCCGGCAGAAATATTCGACCTGGTCGGCATAAATGTTGGGCGTGGACATTTCCACGGTCGCCGGCAGGTTGATGATCACTTTTTTCGCTGCTGTAGGCTGCCAGACATCGCAGACCGCATCGCAGATCCGGACTGCGAAGTCCATCTCTGTACCGGTGAAGCTTTCCGGCGAATATTCAAAGACGAAATTGGTGCCGGCGGTGTCACGGGCGGCAATGTCTTTGATCAGCATCGCGCCGAAGACCGCCAGGTCAACGCACTGGTCGCAATTCATCTTGAAGACGACTTCGCG
>JAEXPB010000053.1 GCA_023438965.1 Bacillota bacterium
GGCAGAAGGTCCGCAAGGATTCGATCGTCCGGCAACGCCGGCCGGCGGATTGATCAGGCTTTCGGCTTGGATCCGTAACTGCTGGCGGTGTCGCTGAAGACGGATACGGTGTCTTTAAGGCGCGACGTTGCGCGCCGCTGGTTCAGCTCGGTCAGGTACAGATCCTCATCAAAGGGCAGGTCGATCGCGTGGCCCAGCCAGCTGGAAAGATGCATGGCATTGGAAATGGTCAGGCCGTTGATGCCTTCGATACCGTTGGCAATCAGGGGGCCGCCATTGAGAATGGCATCGGCAAAGGCGCGCAGGACGCCGACATGCTGCAGATTCTCACCCTCGAGCGGCGCTTCATATACGGTCATACCGGGTGTGCCGAAGCCCTTGGCGGATGTCCGGCAGAACTCGCGCTCATTCTGGTCGAGTTTGAAGACGGTCAGCTTGTCGTTCTCGCAAACCAGCTTGCCCCATTCCAGCGTAACCTCAAAGCGGTTGGTGCCGGGCGCGTCGCCGGTGCTGGTGATGAAGACGCCGGTGGCGCCGTTGGCATACTCGACATAAGCTGTGACATCATCCTCGACTTCGATGTCATGCCATTTGCCATTATGGCAGAAGGCCTGCACCCGGGTAGGCATGCCGCAGATCCATTGCCAGAGGTCCAGGTTGTGCGGGCACTGGTTCAACAGAACGCCGCCGCCTTCACCGGCCCAGGTGGCGCGCCAGCTGCCGGAGTCATAATAAGCCTGGGTGCGATACCAGTTGGTGATCAGCCAGTTGGTGCGCTTGATGGCGCCCATCTCGCCGCTCTGGATAATCTCGTGCATCTTGCGGTAGACGGGATTGGTGCGCTGGTTGAACATCATTCCGAAGACAACGTTGCTTTGGGCGGCGACCTGGTTCATTTCGCGAACCTGGAGCGTGTAGACGCCGGCCGGCTTCTCGCACATGACGTGCAAGCCCAGACGCAGGGCGGCGATGGCCAGACGCGGGTGGTCATAATGGGGGACGGCGATCAACACGGCATCGCAGACACCGCTTTGCATCAATTCATCAGCCGTATTAAACAGCGCGATGCCAGCGTCCAGATTTTCCCGGGCCCAGGCCAGCCGGCCGGGATTAATGTCCGCGATGGCGGTGAGTTGAATATCCGGCACTTTACCGGCTTTTAAATTGGTGGCATGGCTGGTACCCATGTTGCCCAGACCGATGATTCCTAATTTGACTTGCTTGGACATAACAGGCCTCCTCATACATTCATCGTGCCGGACCGTACCGAATGTGCCAGTCCGCTGTCACGGCGGTAAACACCCCTGATTATAGCAAAGCGGTCTAAGGATGCCATTGCAGATCAACAGCGGAAATATGGTAAATCTTGCGCTGATCAGGCCAGCAAACGGTGGAAAATGGCCAGCGACTCTCGGGCTTCGGCGGCCTGGTCGGCGCGGAAGCCGGCTTCCAGGCTGAGATCGCCCGTATAACCGATCTCTAGCAAAAGGCTGACCAGACCGGCCATTTGCGGGGCATCGGCGGCCAGCGGAATCTTGCGGCCCCAGCAATTCGCGATGTGCACATGGCGCAGGTCGGCGCCGGCCATGACCAGCGACTGGAGGCTCTCCTGTTCGACCTGCATGTGATAGAAATCGGCCAGAACCTTGAAATGCGGGTGGTTGACGGCCTGGGCCAGGATCAGTGCCTCGCTGACCCGGTTGACGATGTTGCATTCGATGCTGTTCAGCGGTTCAAGCACAATGGTGATCTGATGCTGCGCTGCGATACCGGCGGCCAAACCGGCGAAATCGATCAGCTGAGTCAGCGCCCGGCTGGCGGGGAAGCCGCCTGGAACACTGCGGGAACCGCCGCTGCCGAAGACCACTTTCCCGGCGCCCAGGGAAGCGGCCCGTCGCAAGGCCAGGGTCAGATAATCGCGGCAGGCGTCCGGATCAACCCGCGGTCCGACCACGGGGATCGAACCGGGCAGCAGAACGTTGCAGGCCAGGCAAGGCAAACCGCTCTGCCGGAGCACAGCCAAGGTATGGGCGAACTCTTCATCATTGAGCTGGGCCAGGGGTGCCAGGGCCAATTCGATAAAGTCAAAGCCCCATTCCTTGATTTCCGCGGCTTTTTCCACGCCGGCGCAGAATCCGATTTTCATGGTGTGTTACCTCCCGGAAGACAATAGTTGGATCAAACAAGCTGATTATAGCATAAGCTGTCGGGAACTATTTGATTCCGGCCAATCGGATTTTGGAATTTCATGGCGGGTTGTGCTGGACAGAACCGTAAAAATAAGCAAAAATGAAAAGAGTCCTGCCACACATGCGCAACTGGCAGGACCGGAGGAAATCATGATGCAGCCGACCGATCATCAGCATCGCCGGGCGGTCCGGATTTATATCGCCATTCTGGCCTTTGCCGCTTTGGCGGCCGGACTCTCGGACAGTCTCTATTCCAATTACTTCAAGGACGCTTATAACGTGACGGCGCTGCAGCGCGGTTTGATTGAATTTCCGCGTGAACTGCCGGGATTTCTGGTTATTTTCATCGTGACCCTGCTATCCGGCCTCGGCGGCAACCGGATCGCTATTCTGGCTCAGGCCCTGGCCATCATCGGCCTGACCGGACTGGGTTTTCTGACGCCGTCGTTCGCGGTTATGCTGGTTTTCCTGTTCATCAACTCGCTGGGCATCCACCTCTGGTTCCCGCAGCAGGACAATCTTGGCATGCGCCTGATCCGCAGCGAGAACGACGCCGGCCGCACGATCGGCCGATTCAAAGGCGTCAGCACGGCCTTCGGCATGCTGGCTTCACTGGTCGTCTTCATCGGCTTCCGCGCCGGCGTCTTTTCTTTCACCACACCGGTCAAGATTGTGTTTGTGCTCGCCC
>JAEXPB010000176.1 GCA_023438965.1 Bacillota bacterium
CACCTTGTTCATGCCTGGTCAGGACATGCGGGAAGCCGGCTTTATATATTGCCTCGTAGAGAACGAGCACCGGTCCTCCCGGATAGCCATAAGCTTGTTTCACACCCTTGCGGGTCAAAAAGTCGACGATTAATTCGGCGCCATTCATGTCACTTCCTCCTTTCCGGCGGGATCAGGCGAGCACCCTCATTGCTGGCAGCAACCTGCTGCTCGTAACGCTGGAGAATGCCGCGCAGGCCGCGGTCCGGCCGGGGCGCCGGTTCGCGGGACGCCAACTTGGCAGCGTCGACCAGCAGACGGATGCTGTGGCCCGGAATATCAATCTGAATCTGGTCGCCCTCGCGAACGAATGCCAGCGGGCCGCCGACCGCGGCTTCCGGACAGACATGGCCGATCGATGCGCCGCGTGTGGCGCCGGAGAAACGGCCGTCGGTGATCAGGGCTACCGAGGAATCGAGTCCCATGCCGGCCAGAGCACTGGTCGGTGTCAGCATTTCGCGCATGCCGGGGCCACCCTGGGGTCCCTCAAACCGGATGACCACCACATCGCCGGATTTGATCCGTCCCTGGAAAATGGCTTCGGTTACTTCCTCCTCACTGTCGAAAACCCGGGCCGGTCCCTGGTGACGCATCATTTCAGGCAGGACGGCGCCTTTCTTGACGACGCAGCCTTCCGGCGCCAGATTGCCGGTTAGGATAGCCAGACCGCCGTCGGCGGCGACCGGCGAACCGATCGGGCGGATGACCTGTCCGTCGGCGCCCGGCTGACCAGTAAGGCGGGATCGAATCGACCCGTCGACCGACAGGGCATCCAAGTTGATCAGATCTTGTTTGGCCAGTTCGGCCATAACTGCAGTAATGCCGCCCTGGTCGTTCAGATCAGAGATAAAATCCGGACCGGCCGGATTCAATTTGCATAATTGCGGCGTTTCGGCGCTAATGCGGCTGATTTCCGGCAGTGTCAGCTCATAGCCGGCTTCACGCGCGATAGCCAGCAGATGCAGGATGGTGTTCGTTGAGCCGCCTAAGGCCATGTCAACCCGCAAGGCGTTCCGGAATGCTTCCGGCGTCAGGATCTGGCCGGCGGTCCGGCCTTCCTGCAGCAGCCGGACGACAGCGTCGCCCGTCCGCCGGGCCAGGCGGCGGCGGTCGGCATACACTGCCGGAATCGTGCCGCTGCCGGGCAGGGACATCCCGAGCGCCTCGGTCAGGCAGTTCATGGTATTTGCGGTATACATGCCGGAGCAGCTGCCGCAGGTCGGACAAACCGACATTTCCAGGCACTGGAGTTCGGCGTCGCTGATCCGGCCGGCGGCATGGGCGCCGACTGCCTCGAACAGGTTGCTCAGACCGACACGCTGGCCCTGATAGCGACCGGGCAGCATCGGGCCGCCGCTGATGAAGATGCTGGGCAGATTCAGGCGCGCTGCCGCCATCAACATGCCCGGCACCACTTTGTCGCAGCTGGGAATGAAGACCACAGCGTCAAAGGCGTGGGCCATCAGCATGATTTCGCAGCTGTCCGCAATGATTTCACGGCTGACCAGCGAATATTTCATGCCGGCATGGTTCATGGCCAGGCCGTCGCAGACCGCGATCGACGGGAATTCGAACGGAACGCCGCCGGCGCCGCGGATGCCCTCCTTGACGGCGTCAGCCAGACCGCGGAGATGGATATGGCCGGGTACAACTTCGTTGAAAGAATTAACCACGCCAATGAAAGGCTTGCCCATTTCCTCCTCGGTCAATCCCAACGCATAAAGCAGGGAACGGTGGGCGGCGCGGCCAGGGGTCTTTTTCAGGGCGTCACTGCGCATATCCGATCACTCCTCGCTCAAGGCAGCCGCCACCTGGCGGCTCATCGCCTGGGTGCCGAGCAACTGCATTTTCCGGCCTCCGGCGTCTTTTTCCAGGATATCGCCGGTGCGGAAGCCGGCGGCCAGCACTCGGGTAACCGCCCGTTCCACTGCAGCCGCTTCGTCCGGCAGATGCAGCGACAGGCGCAGCAGCATGGCGCTGGAAAGAATAGTGGCCAGCGGATTGGCTTTATCCTGGCCGGCAATGTCCGGCGCCGAGCCATGGATCGGTTCGTAGAGGCCCGGTGTGCCAGGCTGGCCCAGGGAAGCTGACGGCAGCATGCCGATCGAACCGGTGATCATTGCCGCCTCGTCAGACAGGATATCGCCGAACATGTTGCTGGTGACCACCACATCGAAGTCATCCGGACGCCGGATCAGCTGCATCGACGCATTGTCGACATACAAGTGGTCCAGGGCGACATCCGGATAACCCGTTGCCACCTGCAGGACGGTTTCCCGCCAGAGGCGCGAGCTTTCCAGGACGTTGGCCTTGTCCACGCTGGTCAGCCGGCGGCGGCGGCCGCGCGCCAGCTCAAAGGCCATCCGGGCGATCCGCTCCACCTCAAAAACACTGTAGGCTTCAGTATCGTAGGCTTCCGGCCCATGGACACCTTCCCGGCGCCCATGTTCGCCGAAGTACATGCCGCCGGTCAATTCACGGACAAAGAGAATATCCATGCCCCGGGCGGCGATCGACGGATGCAGCGGGCAGGCAGAGGCCAGCGAAGGCTGCAGGATAGCCGGCCGCAGGTTGGCATAAAGCCCCAGGGCGGAACGCAGTCCAAGCAGAGCCCGCTCCGGCCGCTGGTTGCCCGGCAGGATGTCCCACTGCGGGCCGCCGACCGCGCCCAGCATGACCGCGTCGCTCTGGCGGCAGACTTCGATCGTCGAAGATGGCAGAGGCTCGCCGGTCGCATCGATGGCGATGCCGCCGGCCAGCAACTCGACATATTGGAATTCATGCTTGAACCGGTTCGCCACCGCCTCCAGCACCTGGCGGGTGCCATTGGTTACCTCCGGTCCGATGCCGTCGCCGGGGATGACTGCTATTTTAAATCTGGCCATAATTCAGGCTCCTTCGCTTACTGGTGCTCGTATCCTTCAATATACCAACCGGTGGCATCCGCTGGCCAGTCAAGCCTGGCGATGCGAGATGTAGCCCACCAGCCCGTCGGCGGCGATGATTTTTTTGATGAATTCCGGAAAGGGCTTGGCCAGGAAGGTCTGGCCGGTGGTCAGGTCCCGGATGACGCCGGTGTCGAAATCCACCTCCAGCTCATCGCCGTCGTTGACCGCGGCGCCGGCTTCGGCGCATTCCAGGATCGGCAAGCCCATGTTGATCGCATTGCGGTAGAAGATGCGGGCAAAGCTGGGCGCAATCACACAGCTGATGCCGCAAGCCTTGATCGCTACCGGCGCGTGTCCGCGCGACGAACCGCAGCCGAAGTTCGGGCCGGCGACGATGATGTCGCCCGGCCGGACCCGGCTGATAAAGGTCTTGTCCAGATCCTCCATGCAATGGCGGGCCAGTTCTGTCGGATCGGCTGTATTCAGGTAGCGTGCGGGGATGATCACATCTGTGTCGACATTGGCGCCATATTTGAAAGTTTTGCCTTTGGCTTTCATGTTCGTTCCTCCTTTGCTTCAGCAAAGCTCCCGCGGTCCGGCAATATAGCCCAGGACTGCTGAAGCGCAGGCTACCGGTACGCCGGCCAGGTAGACTTCGGACTGCGGATGCCCCATGCGGCCGACGAAATTGCGGTTTGTCGTCGCGACACAGCGTTCGCCCTTGGCCAGGATGCCCATATGGCCGCCCAAGCAGGGTCCGCAGGTCGGCGCGCTGACCACAGCGCCGGCATCGGTGAAAATCTCGAAGAGGCCTTCGCGGAGGCACTCGCGCCAAACCCGCTGCGATCCGGGCAGGATGATCAGGCGCAGGCCTTTAGCCACTTGCCGCCCTTTCAGGTATTCGGCGGCCAGGCGCATGTCTTCCAGGCGGCCGTTGGTGCAAGATCCAATGACAACCTGGTCGATCGGGATCCGGCCAAAGGTGCCGACAACCCGGGTATTGTCCGGCAGGTGCGGGAAAGAGACCGTCAGGGGCACCTGGCTGAGGTCGACTTCGATGGTCCTTTCATATACAGCGTCCGGATCTGCGTCATAGATCTTGAATTGGCCCTTGTTCAGCCGCTCCGGCGCATAGGTCCGCAGGTAGGCCAGCGTCAGGTCGTCAACCGGGAAGATGCCATTCTTGCCGCCGGCTTCGATGGCCATGTTGCAGATTGTCAGCCGCTCGGCCATGCTCAGTGTGGTCACGCCGGGCCCGGTGAACTCCATCGACTCGTACAGGGCGCCGTCCACGCTGATCAGACCGATCAGGTGCAGGATCAGGTCCTTGCCGGTGACGCCCGGCTGGAGCCGGCCGCTCAATACGAAGCGGATCGCCGCCGGCACCCGGAACCAGGTCTGGCCGGTTACCATCGCACAAGCCAGATCGGTGCTGCCGACGCCGGTGGCGAAGGCGCCCAGGGCGCCATAGGTGCAGGTGTGCGAGTCGGCGCCGATGATCGCGTCGCCGGGAGCGACAAGGCCGTTCTCGGGCAGGATCACATGCTCGACGCCCATGCCGGGTTCGCCCTGTTCATAGTAGTGCGGCAGGTCGAAGCGTTTGGCAAACTGGCGGACCATCACGCAGTGTTCGGCGGACTTGATGTCCTTGTTCGGGGTGAAGTGGTCCGGCACGAGGGCGATCTTCTGCCGGTCAAAAACCGCGGTTGCGCCGGTTTTGTTGAAGACATTGATCGCCGGCGGCGTCGTGACGTCATTGCCCAGAACCAGATCCAGCCGGGCTTCGATCAGCTGCCCGACCTGCACGTTGTCCAGCCCGGCGTGAGCAGCCAGGATTTTCTGGGTCATTGTCATGGCCATAGGTTATTCCTCCCAACCAAGTTTCTTGCGCATCAGCTTATATTCCAGCGAGTCAACCAGGGCCAGCCAGGATGCTTCCAGGATGTCGGTTGATACGCCAACCGTACGCCAGACATTCCGGCCGTCGGTCGATTCGATCAAGGTGCGGACCTGTGATGCCGTGGCTTCGGCGTTGAGGACACGAACCTTGAAGTCGGTCAAACGGACCTGGGTCAGCTCAGGATAGAAGACTTCCATCGCCTTCTTCAACGCGCGGTCCATCGCATTGACCGGTCCTTCCCCTTCCGCCGCGGTCACCTCGTCAACGCCGTCGACCAGGATCTTGATATAGGTGTAGGCACTGAATGAACCGGTCCGCGGCTGCTCGCTGCTGATCCGCATCTTCTCCAGGTTGAAAAACGGGGTGTAAATGCCCAATTCCTTGCAGACCAGCAACTCCTGGGACGCCTCGGCGCCTTCGAAATGATAGCCTTGATGTTCCATCTCCTTGAGCTTGTGCAGGACGCGGCTGACTTCCGGCGAGTCCCGCTCAATATCCGGCCGGATCCGGCGGATCAAATCGAGGACCGCTGAACGGCCGGACATTTCAGATAGCAGGAAATGGCGGGTATTGCCAACCGTTTCCGGCATAATGTGCTCAAAGGTTTGCGGATTTTTCTTGACGCCGTCGACATGCATGCCGCCCTTGTGGGAAAAGGCGGACAGGCCGACATAGGGTTCGCCGCCGGGCAGGTTGATATTCGCGATTTCAGCCATCTTCCGGGCGACCGGGGTTAGAAGGTACAACCGGTCGGACGGGATGCAGGCGATTTTGTACTTCAAC
The DNA here is from genome assembly GCA_023438965.1 of Bacillota bacterium. Classification (GTDB taxonomy): domain Bacteria; phylum Bacillota; class Clostridia; order Saccharofermentanales; family UBA5734; genus UBA8949. The sequence goes on from JAEXPB010000176.1 coordinate 5,611, forward strand.
TGAAGGTTGGCAATGATGGTGGCCAGGTTGGCATTGCCGCAGCGTTCGCCAATTCCGTTGAAAGTGCCCTGGACATGGCAGGCGCCGGCCATGACCCCGGCCAGGGTGTTGGCAACGGCCAGGCCGCTGTCATTATGGCAATGGATGCCGATTCTGGTGTCCGGCAGGAAATCGACAGCCTCACGGGTGCGCCGGCCGATCTCTTCCGGCATGGTCGCCCCATTGGTGTCGCACAGACAAATCACCGCCGCCCCGCCATCGCGTGCTGCTTGCAGGCAGCACAGCGCGTATTCGCTGTTCGAGCGGGCGGCTTCAAAATAGTGTTCGGCATCAAAAATGACTTCGCGTCCCTTGGCTACCAGATAGGCGACCGTCTCCTGGAGAATGGCCAGGTTCTCTTTCAGGGAGCAGCGCAGGATATCCCGGACTTCGATATCCCAGACTTTGCCGACGACAACGATGGTCGGGGTGCCCGCGGAAAGCAGGTCCTGCAGACCGGTGTCCTCCTCGACCGGGATGCCCTTGCGCTTGGTCATGCCAAAGGCCGCCAGCTGACTCAGGCACATGTCCGGGCAGTGTTCGGCATATTTGGCGAAGAACTCCCGGTCTTTGGGGTTCGATCCCGGATTGCCCGCTTCAATGTATTTAATGCCCAATGAAACCAGCGTATCCAGGATCTGGAACTTGTCATTCACCGAGAACGACACGCCTTCGGCCTGGGCGCCATCGCGCAAGGTGGTGTCCAGTATTTCAACCATGCGGTTATCCATGTATTCACCTCGTTTCTGTGCTGCGGCAGCTGCTGCCGGTTCAGATGCATATAACTTAATTCTACCTCTAGGATACTCGCCGCTCCCCTTTTCAACAAGGCCGAAGGATCGCCTTTTTCTTAACGCTTTATGCCGTAACTGGCAGAATCAGCCGGTTTATGCTATACTGACGGCGCATTTTCCGCCGGAAAACGGCGGCCGGGAGGAATCAAGCTTGAGTCTGCTGACAGTCAGCCAGGTCAGTAAAGCCTATTTTCGCCGGGTAGTCCTCGACCGTGTTTCCCTGCGCCTGGACCGCGGCGAACGGCTGGCCCTGATCGGCAGCAACGGCGCCGGGAAGACCACGCTGCTGCGCCTGATCACCGGCGCGGAAAAACCGGACGAGGGCAATATCGGCTTGCCCGCCAATGTGATCCCGGGTTATCTGGCCCAGCATTTTGAAGATTCTGCCGGTCTCGGCGACTCGGCGCTGGCCAGCCGCGAGCTGCAGGAGCTGGAAGACCAGCTGCGCAGCCTGGAATGGCAGATGGGCCGTTCTGCCGGTCCTGCCGACCCCGCGGCCGGCAGTCGCGCCGAGCAGGACCTGATGCGGCGCTACAGCGAGCTGACGGCCCGTTTCGAAGCGCTCGGCGGTTACGATTACACCCGGCGGATGCAAGAAACCCTGGCCGGCCTCGGTTTGGCCGGCGACAGCCTCAGCCGGCCGCTGGCGACTCTTTCCGGCGGCGAGCGCATGCGGGTTGCCCTGGCACGCCTGCTGCTGAAATCACCCGACCTCCTGCTGCTGGACGAGCCCACCAACCATATGGATCTGGCGGCCATGGAATGGCTGGAAGAATTTCTCAACCGTTTCAAGGGCGCCGTGCTCCTCATTTCGCACGACCGCGCTTTCATCGACCGAACGGCGACCGTTGTGGCTGAATTGAACGAGGGGCATCTGACGGTTCGCCCCGGCAATTATACCCACTTCATGGAAATTCAGGCGGCCGAGGACCTGACGCTGGGCCGCGAGATCAAGAAGCTGGCCCGCGAGCTGGAGCGGCAGCGCGAAGTCACCCAGACGATGCTGTCCCACCGCAAGATGTCCGCTTATCATGCGCGGGAGAAAGTCGTCGCGCGCTTGTCCGGCCAATTGGGCGAAATCCGCGATCAGGCGCGCCGTCCCAGCCAACGCTTGAATTTCAGCTTTCTGCCGGGGCAGGCGGAGGGCGATCCGGAAAAGATCCTGCTTGCGGTCCAGGACCTGACCATGGGTTTCGATGAAAAGCCGCTTTTCCGCGATGTTTCCTTCCTGCTTCGCGGCGGAATGAAGGTCTGCCTGTGCGGACCGAACGGCTGCGGCAAGTCCACTTTGCTGTCCCTGCTGCTTGGTCAGGTCGAGCAGTTCGCCGGCCAGGTCCGGCTGGCCGACAAAGTCGTTTATGGCCACATGGGCCAGCATGTCGCGTTTGATGACGATAGCCGCACGCTGCTGGACGAAATTCTTTCCCGCGCCGATCTGGACGAAGGTCAGGGGCGCACGCTGCTGGCCCGTTACGGGTTCCGCGATGTCGATGTGTTCAAGACCATCGGCGTGCTCAGCGGCGGCGAGCGGTCCCGCCTTTATCTGGCCTGCCTCTTGCTGGAGCGTCCGG
>JAEXPB010000180.1 GCA_023438965.1 Bacillota bacterium
GCTTTGGCTTGTCAATCGAAGGGAGCGATGTTCCATGAAGAGGATCGGATTGGGGAAAATTGCGGCGGCTTGCGTATTAGCGATTACGATCCTGCCGCTGGCCGCCTGCACCCAGCAAGCGGCGTCAGTCCAAACGGATGGCCAGACGACGATCTACGGCCAGGTTACGGCCATTGACGGCAACAAGATCACCCTGGCGCTGGGAACGATGGATCAACCCAGCGGGACGATGCCGCAGGGCGGCAATCAACCGCGCGGAACAAGGCCGCAGGGCGGCAACCAGCCTAACGGCACCTGGCCGCAGGGCGGCCAGCCTGATTCGTCCAATCCGCAAGGCAATAATCAACGCGGTGGCTTCTTCAATCAGTTGACCCTGACCGGGATAACCAAAACCATCACCATCGCGGATACCAGCATCCTGACCAAGATCAACCGGGCTGGTTTCGGCAATCAGGGGCCCGCCAGGAATTCCGGCAGCGGAACCGGCTATGGCAGCAAGCCAACCGGTACGATCAGCGCCGCCGATGATGCGGCGACATTAGCTGACATCGCCATCGGCTGCATCCTGAAGGTAGTCTATGTGGCCAGCTCAGAAAAGCTGATTGCAGTTCAGATCATCGACATCAATTTCAATTGACGGGCAACCGGTAAACTCGGCAAGCCGCTAATCCTTATTCAGTTTAGCGGGTTGGCGGATAGATGATCGTGCCGGCTGTTCCGGCGGTCTCCGCCGGGGTGGACGGGATTGCCGCCATAACTGAACCGGCGGTACCTGCCGAGGACGTGCCGGCCGGTCCTTTGCCTTGCTGCCTGGATTCCTTGGTCTCCTGGCGTTCGGCTTTGGCAGCGGCGATTTCCGCCCGCTTGGCCAATTGTTTGAGGTTGTTCGCATCCTTGACGAATTCGGCGACCGGAACCAGCGTGCCGCTTTCATTCTTGATCATGCCGTTGATAATATACAGTCCCAGCGGAACGCCATTCTTGTCGGCGCTGTGCTTTTCCTGCAGCGTGGCTTTGATGATCGCGACTTTCGTGGTTGCGGCAAGGTCAGCCGCGGCAACGGCAGCCTGGATTTTCTGGCCAAGGGATTCCTGGTTCTTTTCGGCTGACTTGTCCTTCTCGTCCAGGATGACTGTCGATGCAAGGACATAATCATCGATGTTGTCGCCAGGCTTGATGAAGCCCAGTTCGGTCGCCCGGGCGATCAGCGCGGTGGTTACCTCGCCGATCGGCTTGCCAATCAGGTCTTTGACCTCGATGGTTTCGGCGTCGTCGTTCTTGGCCTTGATCTTCAGCACCAGGCCTGCCTGGTCGGTATAAACCTCAAAACTGGGGTTGATGTCGATGCTGACCATCGCATAAGCCTGCCAGGCGGCTTCGGTTGTGCCGGCGGCAGCGCGGGTAGTTGTCTGGGCCGTTGTCGTCCCGTTGGCCAGCCCTGTCGGCAGGGGGGCGAGGAAATTCCAGACCGCCACTGCTGCAACGATCATCGCCGCGGCGACGCCAACCGATATCCATGTTTTTTTCATCTTCGTAAACCTCCACTGGCGATCCGCGCGCCGATTACCGGCCTGAATCCGGGCCAGCAACTCGTCTTCAGGTAAAACATGCCGATTCAAGCTGTTTTTCAATTGACTCACAGATCTCACCTCCTGTTGAATCCGGTATCTATCATTATAGAGGAGGATACGGGCGAAAAAGTTGCATCAATCCGGCGATTGATCCGCCAATATTTGGCGCAGTTTGGCGATTGCCCGGTAATAGCGGGCTTTGATCGTATTTTCACTGGTCTGGAGCGAGCTGGCGATTTCCGGGAACGTCATTTCGAAGCGCACCCGGGCAATGAGCACCTGCTGTTCCGCTTGCGATAACCGGCCGACCGCCTGCCAGAGCGCTTCCGCCGCGAACTGGTCGAAAACCGCCAGTTCCAGATCGGCGCTGTCCGGGATTGTCTCGCTCAGATTCAGGTCTTCATCATCAAAGGATAATTGCGGCGTTCGCGCCGCATAAAGCCGGCCCAGCTCATGGTCGGCCATCCGGGTCAGGTAGGCCAGGGCGTTCCCGGGACGCTTGCCCGGCAGGACGACATACCGGTAGAAGTCCATATAGACCGCGGCCACCACATCCTCAGCTTCAGCGGTTCCGGCAGCCCGCAGAAAAACATGCTGACTCAACCGGCGGCAAGTCGCACGGTAGATCAACTCGAAATAGTCCTGCGGCGTCTGAGGATCCATTGTTCAGTCCGGCAAAGGCAACGGCAGCCGATTGAGCGCCGGCATGTTACTTGCCGATATAGTCCAATACGCCATAAACCCGGAAAACCGGCCAGACGACAGCCTTCAGGAACCCCAGGACGCCCATCCAGAAACCCGTGGCCTGGGATATGTAGTAAATGGCGGCTCCGATCAAGCCAAGGCCATAAACAGCCGCGCCCGGCGCTTGGTTGGATTTCTCTTTCATGGTGGTTTATCCCCCTTTTCCTTGATGACATTAGCAAGTCAATATCGATTTCAGTATATCATGCGACTGCCGCCATTCAAGTAAAAGCAAGACGGGAAGCCAGCATCTGGCTCCCCGTCGTTAATCGGCGAATGATGGGCAGCTGCCCGGCGGCTATTTGGTAATCACAAAGCTCGTGTTTACGCTGGCGCTGGTGTAGAGTACAGCGTCAGCCGCAGTCAGCGGATAATTGACGGTCAAAGCATAGGTGCCGGGTTTCTGTTTCAATTTCAGATTGTATGCGGCAACACCATTGCTATCCGTCATGACGGTGAACGGGCCCTGTGCGCCCAACTGGAACACAATATGGCGGCCGGCCAGCGGATTGCCGAATTCATCGGTCAAAACAGCCTTCAGCGGGATCGTCTGGGATGATTTACTCGTCAGCAGGCCGGTATAGCCCAGCAAGGTATCGCGCTTGTAAACGACGACAAGTGCGGAATCGCTATCCGACGCACCCATCGGATCGGTGACGGTCAGGGCTGCCGTGTACGTTCCAGGTGTGCCATAAACATGCGAGACACTGGCACCGCCGGACGCACTGGGCGTTCCGTCGCCGAAATTCCAGCGATAGGCCAGGTACGGCTGCTGCGCCGTGCCGGGATTGAGGCCGCTGCCGTTCAAGACAATCGGGATGCCCCACTTGGTCGACATGTTGGGGCCGGCATTGGCCACCGGATCCAGATTGGCGATCTCGACGCTGAAAGTCGCCGTCGCGCTCAACCCGGTCAGGTCAGTCGCCGTCAGGAGGCCGGAATAGACGCCCGGACCCTGGAAGGTGTGCTGCGGAGTCGGGCCATAAGCCACGCCGCCATCCGAAAAGTCCCAGCGCAGGATCGGCAGCTTGCCGCAGACGCTGCGGCTGGCCGAGCCGTCAAACACGACCGGTGTGCCCTCCTCCCCGGTATATGGGCCGCCAGGGTCTGCGA
>JAEXPB010000198.1 GCA_023438965.1 Bacillota bacterium
ACCGTCGTCCTGCCCTATTTTGTGATCAACTTTGCCCGTATCTTTGAGGATGAGGGCTACGAGGCCATCCCGTTCGGTTATGAGAGCGTCTTCGGCAATTCCGTCGACTCCTGGACCAAACCCGAGCCCGGCAGCAATGAACCGCCCCTGATCGACGGCCGTCTCTGGGCCAAGCCGGTAGCACCCGGCAAACCGGCGCCGGATGTGCTGATTCATGTGCGGATCGCCGCTTATCTGGCCGGCCTGGGCGAGATTGGCTATTCGAAGGTCTTTCTGACGCCGGAATTCGGTCCGCGCCAGCGCTTCGGCATGGTGCTGACCGAGATGGAACTGGAACCGGATCCGATCTATGCCGGGCCGCCGCTTTGCAACCGCTGCATGGCTTGCGTCCGCGAGTGCCCAGCCCAGGCAATCGACCCCAATCAGACCGTGCAGGTCACGCTGGCCGGCCATACGATCGAGTGGGGCGAATTCGATCCCCAGAAATGCCTGTGGGGATTCCGGGGCGCCGAGAAAACCGCAGACGGCGAAACGGGTTACTACATTAAGGGGCGAACCGATTTCCGGCCTTCCCCGATCACACCGTTCTACACCAAGCCGAATAATGTCTATTCCCACGGTGAGGCGGTCTGCGGCGGTCGCGGCTGTGTCCGGGCCTGCATGGTCGGGCTGGAAAAACGCGGCGTTCTGAAGAACCGGTTCAAGACGCCCTTCCGCACGGAGAAGCCGTGGTCGGTCGACTGGTCGGACTACGATCCGGAGGATCCGCGCAGCGGAAAGCCAAAATAACCTACGGCAGATATTGACGGAAATTGGCTACGACACGGAAAGTGGCAGTGCTGGTACTGTCGTATAGTTTAGCTATGCCTTTTTGTCCGCCAATGGCTTCCTTTTCATGAGGGGCTGCCACCCAAAGCCATTTGTACTGTCCAGGCCGCTATTTATCGCCATAATGAGTTCGGCATTGCGCTATTTCTAACCTATCCTGCTTGATACGGTATACCAGCCTGTGTTTATCGTCAATTCGTCTGCTCCAAAAACCGGAAAAGTTTTCGCCCAACGGTTCCGGCTTGCCGATTCCTTCATAACCATTTCGATCAATATCCTTTATGAGCATATTGATCCGCTTCAGGGTCTTTTTATCCTGTGTTTGCCAATACAGGTAATCTTGCCAGGCATCATCCGACCATACTTTAATCATCGGCAATCTCGGCCGTATCATGCGTAATACCGCTTCCAGCATCTAGCTGAGCGATGGATCTTCGCAATACCTGTTGATTATGATCACTGAAGAAAGGTTCCAGCCGACGGACTTCAAAAGGAATTCCACCATAGGCGATCGCTTGTTTGATAAAGATAGTAATAGCCGTTGTCATGTTTAGCCCCAAATCATCAAACAAATTTTCCGCTTGCTTTTTTAACTCATCATCCATCCGGATACTGACGTTCGTCGTATGCGGCATCAAATCACCCCACTAGTTATTTGTATTTATATTGTACTACTAATATAATACATTAGCAACACAATGCCATTCTTTTTACGCCGTTCCGCACGGAGAAGCCGTGGACGGTCGACTGGTCGGACTACGATCCGGAGGATCCGCGCAGCGGCAAGCCGAAATGACCTACGGCAGATATTGACGGAAATTGGCCACAACATGGAAAGTGGCATAATTCGCATCGTGGAAATTGCGTGATTTGTTCAGGCTGGTGCGGGACAGCACCAGCAGGTCATCCCCGTCTATCAGGAATGAAATGTACTGGAAACCGACATTCTGGGGATTTTCCGTGCGATAATCCAGCAGGACCTTGACGACCTGCCAGTGATAAAGGTCGCGGGAACTCTGCAAGGCCAGGACATTCCGCTGTCCCGGCGTAGCCGGGTCGACGCAGATATTGCCGATCGCCAGGTATTGGCGGCTCTGATCATCATAAAGCACATGTGTTTTGCTGTTGCTGCCGCTGGGCATGGCAATGAAACGATGGAATTTCAAGGCAGCTTCCGGATTGTCGGCATCGGCCTCCAGTAAAACGGCGACGCCATGGTCCGGTTGGCAGCCGATCAAGCCAATGCGCAGCAGGTTCAGCAATCGGCCATCCGGACTGATGACCATGCTGCCTTCCAGCAGCCCGCTGCTCTTGCCGGTTGGGGCGCCCGGCCAGGCCGGGTCATAAGCGATCAGATCGGAACAGGTCCAATTGCGGCTGACCAGCAGGTCGGCATCATCCGGAATGGAAAGCAGTCCAATCTGGTGTCCGCCTTCCTTCCACGCCCCATAATCGACCGAAACAAACAAGCGGCCATGGGCGCGCAGAATCGGCATGGGTGTCCGCTGCCACCCCGCGGCAAGCGGCGAACTGCTGCCCGGGAAAAGGTGCACCGGCGCAGTCCAGCTCTGGCCTTCGTCATCCGATGCGCCGATCAGGATATCACCGTATTCGGTCGAGCAAGCCTGCACATAGAGCCGGCCGCGGTGCACGAAAAGGGTAGCCCAATAACAGGGAAAAAGGTCCGCCACGTAGCGCCAGCTCTGGCCTCGGTCATCGGAACGAAATAGCAAGGTGAGATTCTGCGGCGCGCCCGGCGCAAAGAGGTCCATCGAAGCCAGCAGGGCGCCGGAAGGCAGTATGACGAGCGATGGGCTGCACAAGGCCCGGCCGGAAAAGGCATAGATTTCATCGTCGGGATGCAGGTAATTGACAACGATGCCCGGAACATCGCCGGTTCGGGCATAACGGGTCGCGCTGGTCTCCTGGCTGCCTTCAGCCCGCCTGATCCGCAGTTCATAATCCTGGTCGGGCGGCAGATTATCCAGGCAGAGTCGCGCAGCAGTCGCGGTCCGCTGCTGCCAGGGGTCATCACTCCCTTTCAACCGCCATTCCAGGATATGGCTGCCAAGGCTGCCGGCATCGAACCATTCCAGCTCGATATGACTGTTGCCGGGCGCCAATCGGCAGATGAAGGGGGATTGAGCTTCCTGGATCCGGTGGTATGGGCGATAAGGATGGTGCTGCCATTCGGTTAGGCCATGCATATTCGTTCCTCCAATAGTTGCGTAATTAACCTTTAATTGATCCAATCATGATTCCTTTGACAAAATACTTCTGCACAAACGGGTACAGGCACATGATGGGCAAGGTTGAGACAATGATGACCGCATATTTCATCGATTCCACCAGCATGGCCTGTTGGGCAGCATCATCGCCCATCATGGCGCCGGCATCCGTCTCGCTCATGAACGTGGAAGCGCTGATAATGATGTCCCGCAGGACAAGCTGCAAGGGGATGTATTGTTCCTTGCGCAGGTAGATCATGGCGGTAAACCAGGAATTCCATTGGCTGACCGCCGCAAACAGGGTCAGGATTGCCAGCAGCGCGGGAGACAGGCCCAGGACGACATGCCAGAAAAACCGGGTATGATTGCAGCCATCGAGAACCGCAGCCTCGTAAATTTCATCGGGTATAGATGCCTTCATGAAAGTCCTGGCGATAATGATATTATAGACGCTGACCGCGCCCATTAGAATGACCACAATGGGCTTGCCGTTCAGGCCAATGCTGTTGACCAGCAAATAAGTCGGAATCAGGCCGCCGGAAAAGAACATCGTAAAAGTCATGAACAGCATGATGCCGCGGCGGCCAACCAGGTTTTTGCGTGAAAGCGCATAACCGGCGAGCATGGTCAGTGAAACGGATAACAGGGTATAACCGATGACATAGATGATCGTATTGCGATAGCCGACCCAAATGGCGCCGTACTCGATCACTTTTTGATAGCCGGCCAGGGTGAAGCCCTGCGGGAACAAGGTCACCCGGCCGACGGATACCTGCGCCGGGTCACTGATCGAGGCGATGATGATGAAATACAGGGGATACAGGACCAGCAGCATGAAAATAACCAATACGGTAACCACGACCAGGTCAAAATAGAAATCATAGGTGTTCTTCTTCACTGGCTCTCCTCCCCGCCTATATCAATGCCGTTTCGCCCATCGCGCCGGCCATTTTATTGACCAGCAGCAGCATCAGGTAGTTGATCACCGAGTTGAACAGTCCGATCGCCGTCGAGAAGCTGTATTGGCCATTCTGGATGCCCATTTTGTAGATATAGGTGTTGATGGTTTCCGAAGCGGTAATGTTCATCGCATTCTGCATGAGGAAAACCTTTTCGAAGCCCACATTCATGATATTGCCACTGTTCAATATTAATAAGACGACAATTGTCGGGATGATGCACGGCAAGTCGATATAGCGGATACGCTGCAGCTTGTTGGCGCCATCGATAACCGCCGACTCATGCAGCGACAGGTCGACGTTGGAAAGCGCGCCGAGGTAGATGATACTGTTCCAGCCCATGCTCTGCCAGATGCCGCTCCAGACATACAAGTGCGTGAAGGCCGCCGGATCCGTCAACAGCATCATGGGGCCCTGGATGAAGCCGAAACTGCGCAGGATATTGCCAACCAGGCCAAATGTTGGCGAGAAGAAGACATTGATCATGCCGACAATGACCACCAGCGAGATAAAATGCGGGGCATAGGTAATGGTTTGCACGAGTTTCTTGACTCGCTTGAAGGGACTCGAATTGAGCAGCAACGCCAAGATGATCGGCAGCGGGAATCCGGCGATCAGCGAATACAAACTCAAGCTCAGCGTATTGCGCAAGACAACCGGGAAATTGCTCATGGTGAAAAAGCGGATGAAGTGCTTGAGTCCGGCCCAGCTGCTGCCGGTGATGCCTTTCGCCGGTTTAAAGTCCTTGAAGGCGATCAGAATGCCGTACATGGGCAAATAGTTGAAGATGATCAGGTAGGCGATGACCGGGAAAAGGAAAACATACAACTCCCAGTTGATGGCAATTCGCTTGTTCAAAGGGGTACGGGATACATCCCCACATGGGTTGCTGTGCTTGAATTTGATCATCCGGTGTCCGCACCTCGCATTATCAGGGTCAGCCGGTGACGAGCCGTTCGATAGCCCGCCACCGGCCGTCAGTTCGTAACCCGCTTACTTTTTCAGCAACAGGTTATAAGCTTCCTGCTTGTATTGCAACCATTCTTTTAAATGCAGCGCATTCATCTTGGCGACAAAAGCATCCCATTCCTTGTCAATGTCGCCCTTGCCGGTGATCCAATCGGCAAACGTCTTTTTGCGCAAGGCATTGATATCGGTCGCATACTGGCTCATCATGGTCTGCTTGTCGGTGGACAGCGTGCCGGCTAAATAGACGCTTTTCTCATACGGCAGGTAATTCTGGTAAATATTCTTGAAGCCCCATTCC
>JAEXPB010000215.1 GCA_023438965.1 Bacillota bacterium
TGCTATGCCGCATTAGACTATCATAGCGAAAAAGGGGGAGTACGATTATACATTTGGGGGGCCACTTGAAGGACATCAATGTGAAATATTCACCTGACGAGCTGCTAGTGGCAGCTCTGGTTTTGTCGATATTTATATCAGTGTATGCCACCGTTGCCGTTGTGATGATCATTATTGGCTACCTGATCTGGCAAAATCAAATCAAGCATTTTTTTGATTCTGTTGCCGGTCTCAAATACCTGGCCGTGTTTTTTGCGTTGACTGTTGTAGTTTCGATCATGAATGCCAATGTGCAAGGCATTCTTGCCGCGTTCGCCCTGATGGCGGTTTTTATCGTTGCCGCCTTTACCCGGCAGGTCATGACCCGAATCCTGTTTGACCGGATCGTGGAAATCAGCTGTACAGCCAGCCTGTTCAGCTTTATTGTCATTGTCCTGCAGAGGATCAAAGGCCCGGGCAGCTATCTTTACCGGGCTGAGTCGACATTCCTGAACGCCAACTATTATGCCGCCGCTACAGAGATCGTCGTGCTCTTCTGCCTGTACCGGCTGCTGCGTCCGTCCGCCGGTTCCCGGTTTTATCCGCTTCTGGTCCTTTTGTGCAACTTATGCGGCCTTTTCCTGAGCGACTGCCGCACCGCCTGTCTGGCGCTGGGGGCCGGCTGCCTGCTCCTGCTGTTTCTGAATCACCGGTACAAGGCGGTGGGTATGGCATTGGCCGGCATGACCATCCTGGCCCTACTGATCCTGATTTCTCCGGATATCTTTCCCCGCACGACAACCATGCAGGATGATTTGAATGTCCGGATATCCATTTGGCTGACCGCTTTGCGCGGTTTTCTGAAACACCCCGCCTTCGGCCAGGGATTCGGCACCTACCAGTTATCCTATACCAGATATTTCGGGCCTTATGCTTCGCATGCCCATAACTTGCTGCTGGAGCCGCTTTTGAATTACGGCCTGATTGGTACACTGCTCCTGGCCGGCTATCTGCGGATTAATCTGGCCGCCATCTGCCGCCTGGGCAAGTCTGACCGCGACCAGTCGGTCGCCTGGCTGACCATGGCCATTCTGTGCTGCGTTGCTGTTCACGGGCTGACGGACATTCCCTTTTTCAGCGCCCAGACCGGCCTGCTGCTGGTCTTGTCGCTGGCTGCCGGCGGCATTATCGAGCATCCGGTTCCCGCGCCGGCCAGGATCCGGCGGGTTCCTGCGCCAGTCTTGAATGGCCAGCCGGCCGCGCCCCGCAAAAAGAGCCTGTAAAACTACGCGACCTATCCAGCTGCACATCGGACTGGCAGGCTGGCGGTGATCGCTCAAACCGCAAAGGCCATCGTCAGATAGTCAGGAGGCGGGACCATGAATTCAGTTAATCGCTTCTGCCGTCAATGCGGCAATCCCATAGCGCCCGGTGCCGCCTTCTGCCAGGTCTGCGGTACTGCAGCCACAGGCGTGAACGACAAAGCTCCGGTTTACCCGCCGGCGGTTCCGGTTGCGTCCGCCGGACGGACAACCAGGCGGCGCCCGTCGATCATCCTGCTGCTCATTGGCCTGGTCTTGATTCTGCTGGCTCTGAACGCGCCAGCGGCCTTGCTGTTCGGGATCAGCGCCTCGGGTGTGATTACGGATGTGCGGCAGATCGTCGACAGCTCATCGGACCGCATGGACTATAATTACCGGGTGACCTATGCGTTCACGACGCCGGACGGCAAACGCCATACCGGCAGCTACGACATGAACAAAATATACAATGTGGCCAATCTGCCGGCGGAAGGTTCGCTTAAAACTGTGAAATACCTGCCCGGGCTGCCTTTTGTGAATTGTGTGGCCGGTCAGAACATGGTTGGCCTATCCGCGGTGCTCATGATCGCTCTGGGTGTATTTCTGTTCTTCATCGGCGTCAAAGGCGGCGGCTCAATTACATTCCGGCGCCGCCGCCGCTGAAGCTGCCGTCCGGCAGGACATCCTTCAGCCGGCCTGACAGGCGGCGGCGAACAACTCGGCGGCGACCGGCGCGGCGACTGTGCCGCCGGAGCCGCCCTCTTCAACAACGACGGCAATTGCCAGCGGATATGTTTCATCAACCAGATAACCAATGAACAGGGCGGTGTTGGCTTTACCCTCCACTTGGGCTGTCCCGGTTTTGCCGGCGACAACCCGACCCTTGACGGCGGCCTTGGTGCCGGTCCCCTTTTGGGTGGCGGTGATCATCAGGGCCTCCAACTGGGCTGCCGTCGCGGCATTCATGACCGTGCGCGGCGGATGTGCGGCTGGACGGCCATATTGGATGCCCAGGGGATCAGTCAGGTGATCGATGACATGCGGCTGAACCATCAGGCCGGCATTGGCCACCGCTCCGGCGATCATCGCCATCTGCAGCGGCGTCATCTGCAGGACACTGTCCGCGGTTGGCTGGCCGATCGCCAGCCAGGATAAAACCGACGGATCATCCAGGGTTTCGATCCTGCTATCCAGGACTTCCAGCCGATCGAGCGACAGACTGGCGCCGAGGCCAAAGTTGCGGGCGGCGGCCAGCAGCTGGCCGCGACCGAGGCTGGCGCCGACTTGACCGAAAAAGACATTGCAGGATTTGCTGAAGGCGGTTTCCAGATTGACTGGTCCGTGCTTGCCATCGGACTCCTTGGCGCCATGGGAAATGACCGTGGACTGGCCCTGGCAGTTGACTGTCAGCTGGCTGTCATAATCGGGCGATTGCAGCCAAGCCGCGGCGGTGATGACCTTGAAGGTTGACCCGGGAGCGTAGGCGCCAGACAGGGCCCGGTTGAACAGCGAGGTTTCGGGGAAACCCTTGTAGGTGATCACCGATTGGGGCGTCGTGCCGGGCGAGCTGACGGCAGCCAGCAGCGCGCCGGTCTTGTAATTCATCAGGACGACGGCGCCGGACCTGTTCTTCAGCAGCTGCGCAGCCTTTTTCGACAAACTGCCATCGATCGTCAGGGTGATATCATCGCCCAGAAAGCCATGACCAGTGAAATCCAGCAGCAACTGGTGCAGAACATTGCGGTCGGTGCCCAGCAATTCGCTTTGGTAGCGGGCTTCAACCGTATTGGCGATGTTGTGCGTGTAATCGCCGACGATGTGAAGCACCGCCTTGGCAGTCGCCGCATCGGAGCTATACAGCCGTTCGCCGTCCTGGCTGACCGCCAGTACGGCGCCGTTGCGGTCGACGATCCGTCCGGCCGCCGCATAACGGGTTTTCAAGGCCGCCTTGTTCTCCCCGGCAGCCGCAAAAAGACGGGTGCGGCTGCGGTATTGCTGGATCACCAGGCCGCTCAGCAGGGCGAGGGAAAGCACCATGAAGAGCAGCAAAACGATTTTCAGGTTGCGGATCAACGCTTTCATGTCAGGCCGTCACTTTCGTCCGCCGGGCCGACAGGCCCAGCAGGACGGCCAGCAGGATCAACTTGGCCAGGACTGAGCTGCCGCCCTTGGCGATCAGAGGCAATGTCACGCCGGTCAGGGGGATCAGGCCGGCTACACCGGCAATGACCGTAATGGCCTCCAGGAAAAACGCTGTGCCGATAGCCAGGGCCAGACTGGAGGTGAAGCCGTCTTGCGCCGTTACGGTAATTCTGGCGGCGCGCAGCCAGAGGATGATGAAAAGCAGGATGACCGCCAGTCCGGCCAGCAGGCCAAGCTCTTCACAAAGCATGGCAAAAATCATGTCCGAAGAAGCGAGCGGGATG
>JAEXPB010000238.1 GCA_023438965.1 Bacillota bacterium
ACACACTGGTCTATCCGTATTTCTCCGGTGAGAAGATCGTCAACCCGATCGGTGTCTTCGCCGAGGAACCGGCCCGCATCAAGTGGAAATGGCAGGAATATGACTACACCTATACCAGAAGCGGCACCAACCGGCGGGTTGACCCCGACGGCGCATTCGTGCGGGAATTCCCCTTCTCCGGACCGATTTCCATGCTCTGGATGGACCTTTCCGACGACGACCACGGCCTCTACCTGGGCTGTGCAGATCCGCGCTGCCTGGTCGCCTCCCTGCGGGCCGAGACTTATGGGCCGACCCAGCCGGGCCTGGGTTTAGCCATCGTGCATCATCCTTTCCTGGGCCAGGGCAGCTGGCAGTCGCCGGACTGTGTGCTGGCCCTGCATCCCGGCGACTGGCATTGGGGCGCCGACTGCTATCGCTCAGACCGCCTGGCCGCCGTTTCCCTGCAGGCGCGGCCGCGACCGGACTGGTTCGAGCGCAGCCCCGGCCTGGTCGCCCACTACGACTTCAAGTACCAGAACGGCGGCATCGTCCACCGTTTCGCCGACATCCCCGATCTCTTTCGCCAGGCCCAGGCCATGGGCTTCCGTAATCTGCTTCTGGCCGGCTGGCACCAGGACGGTTTCGACAATGGCTTCCCGGAATATCGCCCGGACCCGGATCTCGGCAGCGAGCAGGAGCTGATCGATGCTTTAGCCTGGGTGCGCGGTCAGGGCGGCCAGGTCATGTTCTATGTCAATTCCCGTCTGTCCAACACGCGTTATGAACACCGCCGCCAACAGCGTCAGGACAGCTGTGCCATGCGCCGGGATGGATCTTTTTATACGGAGAAATACGGTGATCGCGACCTGGAATTTGCGACTGGCTGTGCCGGCACTGCCGAATGGCAACAGGAGATCGCCGGTGTGGTCGACTATCTGGTCAACCGGGTCGGCGCCGACGGCGTTTATCTCGACCAGTTGGCCATGGCTGCGCCGATGTTCAGCTTCCCCCCCGCCCATCAGCATCATCCGGCCGAATGGAACCAGGGTTACCAGCAACTGCTGCGCGAAGCCTTCAGCCGTTGCCAGCCCGGCCAGCTGGCGATCATCTACGAGGGCGTATCCGACAATTACGGCGCCGGGGTGGCCGGCCAGCTGATTTCCACCATTTTCCACCACCATATCGGCGCTTTCCCCGAGCTTTATAAATACACCTGGCCGGACCAGATCCTGGTCGACATGCTGTACCCCAAGCGCGGCCTGGCAATGCGGCCGGTCCATATCGCCCAGATTTCCCGCCCGGTGATCGACCGGGCCTTCCTGGTCGGATCGTATTTCTGGGTTTATGATTTGATTGAGGACAACTCCTTCCTGAATGATCCGGAGCAATACGCCTATCTGCAACAGGTCGTCGCTCTGCGCCAGTTCTGGCTGGATCAGTTCGGTCACGGCACTTTCCGCGACACCGAGGGGATTATCCAGACTTCGCCGGGATTGACTGTCAAGCGCTACCAGCTCGGTCCGCAGGAAATGCTGCTGGCCGTCGCCAATCCCGCCGGAGATGCCGCCGCCTTTATTGACTTGCCGCTGCCGGCAGCCGCCGAAGCAGTCGCCAATAACGGTCTCAGCGAGGCCTGGTCGCATGATCTGAGTCAGCCGGTTGAAGCCAGGCCGGTCAATATCTTGCCGATCGGTACCGGTTCGCGCCGCTTGGCGGTCAGTCCGGCGCCGCTGTCTCTGATTCTGGTGCGGGATCAGGTTACACAAGCACCGCTTCGGCAGCAGGGGGAGGGAAAAGTATGATGACCCAGGATTTATCCATCAATCTTGCCAGTCTGGCCACCGAACAGATTAATCCCCGAACGCGGGATATTGACCGGCTGCCGACACTGGACATGCTGCGCCGCATCAACGCGGAGGATCGGCAAGTGGCTGATGCGGTCGCTTGTGAATTGCCGGCAATCGCCGCCGCTGTCGACGCTATTGCGGAACGGCTGTCCGGCGGCGGCAGATTGATTTATTGCGGCGCCGGTACTTCCGGGCGGCTCGGTATTCTCGACGCGACGGAATGTCCGCCGACTTTCGGTGTCGATCCCGGTCTGGTCCTTGGTCTGATCGCTGGCGGACATGATGCGGTTTTCCGCTCGGTCGAAGGCGCCGAGGACCAGCCCGAAGGCGGCGAAGATGCTGTGCGCGGGATCGGTTTTCAGGCGTCTGATGTTCTGGTCGGCATCGCCGCCAGCGGCCGCACGCCCTATGTCCTGGGCGCCATGGCCTATGCGCGTCAGGCTGGCGGCCTGGTCATCGGCCTGTCCTGCAGCCCGGATTCGCCGATCGCCCGCGCAGCCGCAATCGCCATTACGCCGGTGACCGGCGCCGAAGCCATCACCGGCTCCACGCGGCTGAAAGCCGGCACGGCCCAGAAAATGGTCCTGAATATGCTGTCGACCGGCGCCATGATCAAGCTGGGCAAAGTCTATGGCAATCTGATGATCGATGTCCGGGCGACCAACGCCAAGCTGCGCGACCGCGCACGGCGGATTGTCAGCGCGGCCGCCGGTGTCAGCGTCACTGAGGCCGAGACTATGCTGAAACAGACGCAGGA
>JAEXPB010000251.1 GCA_023438965.1 Bacillota bacterium
TTTCTTCCGAAACCATAAAATACCAGACAATCTGGTAAATCCCGCAGGTGACGATACTGAGCACAAGAACGAGCAGCGGATTTCTAGTTTCACCCTTAAACATGGCAATCTCCCTTCGAATGCTAAGGTTCGGATCCCGACTGTATAAAGCCTCTATCATTTTAGCATTCCCGGGGCTGGATGAAAACAGTTTCCGCAACCGGGCATCAGAATATTCTCCTCAAGCCCAGTCGCCCTGACGCAATTGGCGCAGATCGAGCAGGTAAATTCCGCGCCGGTTTTCGTGGGTGGAATCGAAGGAGATCTGGTCGCCGGCCCGATTCCAGCGGGCATGCAGATCGCAGCGGAAATCGCCGACCGAATCGGCGGCCGAACGAAAGCGGCCGAGCGACAGGCCGCGATCAGCCGCCGGCGAATACAGGAACAGCTCGCGATACCCTACATGGTCCGGGTAGGCGTCGCCGCTGAATAACCGGCGATCCGGCGAATAACAGCAATGGATGTCCTGACGGACATAGCCGGCGGCAATGATCCGTGCTTCCTGGCTCAGATCGGTCAAGTCATACAGGGCCTTTCCGGCGCCGGCATCGGCATGGATCAAGAGATGGCGGCCATCCTGCCAATGGTAATGCGAAGCGTAGGTATAGGGACGCCAGAGGTAGACGCGGCCATCCAGATCGGCGCTGCCGATGCCGGTCTGCCAGCCGGCGCCGGGCTCGGGGAACGTGCGGACCAGGAAAATGAAGCGATCCGAGTCCCGGTTGAAGGTGATGTGGTTGACGACGATCTTGCTGCGGCGCAGTTCCGGTGCGGTGTTGTAGATCCCGCCCAGTTGCCGGTAACTGATGATCAGACAGCTGGCACCGGTGGCCAGATCGACCAGGAAGACGCCGTCGTCAACCGGCTGGGGATCGTTGAACCACGGATCCGGCCGGTTGTTGTAGCCATAGCCGGGACGGAAATCATAGACCCGGTTGAAATTGATCGAAAGCCCCCAGCGACCGTCCGGCGAGACCGCCGCCAGCGGCCGGCTGAGCAGGCGCTCGCGTCCGCTGGGCAGATCCCGGATGACCGCGCAGTATTCGCTGTCGCGATAATCGTTGTAGAGTACCTGGGTTTTACTGCCTTCCGGATACCATTGCAGCATGGAGCCCTGCTGAAAATTCCAGGCGGCGGTTTCGGCCAGAACCTGAAAATCGAGACTTTCCAGATCAATCAGGCCGAGTGTGCTGGTTTCGCCGATCCGGGGCTGGCGATCGCGGAAACGAACCCGGTTGGCCAGATGGAACCGGTCGTCGCCGCTGAAGGCCGGCAGGTCGTAATAGCCAAAAAAATACTGCCCGTCATCCTGAACCGGCGAGATCCGTCGCAGGGGCACGCCCAGATCGCGGACGCCAGTCATGTTTTCCGTCATATTTGCAGGCATTGTAGATTCCTCCCTTGATCTGTTGATCCATATTGCTTATAAAAACAACATAACATTTAATAATGGCCGAGAACAATTTATTTCTGTGCCGGAATATTGTATATTCAGACCATGAAAGAATGGCAAAACCATAACGAGCAAAGGGACGGGCTGCCGCCGCCCTGCCGCCTGGTCCATGTTTTGGACCGGCTGGCCGGCTTCAGCATGGCCGCCCATACGCATGACTATTATCAGGTCATCTGTGTGACAGCCGGCTCGCTGCAGATCCTGACCGCCGCCGGCATGCATACGGTCCGGGCGGAACAGGCCATTATCCTGGCTCCCGGGGCGGTCCATGCGCTGGCGTCGGCCGGCGGCTATAGCCAGATCGGCATCGACCTGCAGGAAAATCCGGATGAGCATGGCATCCGGCAGCTTTGGGGCCAGACTTTTCCGGCGCCCGTGACCCTGCTGGCGATTCCGGCAGCGCCGGTCAGCACCCGGCAAATCGTGAACCAGATCCGCGATCTGACCGGCCTCAGCCGACTGACTCTGGCCAATATTGCGGAACAACTGTTGCTGCATATCCTGACTTGCGCCGCACGGGCCGATAATCCGACCTTCCCGGAACGCTTTCTGGCCATGATGGGCACGGCAGAATCCAGCCGGCTGCGCCTGCCGGACATGTGCCGGCATCTGCGGCTCAGCAAGACCCAACTGGAACGTCAGGTCCAGGCGACTTTTCATTGCGGCGCCGTCGAATATGTCAACCGGCTGCGCCTGTCCCGGGCCTGTCTTTTGCTGCAAACCACCGATCTGACCACCCGGGCCATCGGTTTGGAGCTGGGATTTTATGACGAAAGCCATTTCCAAAGTTTTTTCCGCCGCCGGCTGGGGATGCCGCCGGGCCGCTACCGGACGATTGAGCGGACCCGTCTGCCGGAGCCGCCGCCGGCGCTATGATCGCCGCGACTGCCGCCAGCGCCAATAGAACAAGGCGGTGCCGGCCAGCCGGACCACTGCCGCGGCGACCATGGCGCCGGTCATCGCACGCAGATCGGAACCGAGCCAGCTGTAGATTTGAACGCCAACCATTGGCATGACGGCGTTGGCCGCCAGCAGGATAATCGTGTAGAAGGACAGATTGAGCGCCTTGTAGCGCGGCGGGACGACTTCGAGCAGGCATTGCAGGACAGTCAGCTGGAAGGCGCTGTAGGTGAGGCCGTTCAACAGGTTGAAAACCAGCAGGGCCGGCAGGCCCCAGCCAACTGGCAGATAGGCTGCCAATACTGTCAGCAGCGGGTTGAGAGCCAGGCCGAAGCAGCCGATGATCACGGTGAACCGGATGCCGTGCCGCTCGATGAAGCGGCTCCAGGGCCGTACGGTCAGCCAGATGAGGATGCTGCCGGGGACGGTGATATAGCTTAGCCAGGCTTCATTGGCGCCCAGATAATCGACCTGGGTCAGGAAAAACAGCGGCCAGGCCATATACCAGCCGGCATGCATGACCAGCGCAATGCCGCAGAAGGACAGGAACGCCTTGGATTGGCGGATTTCCTGCCAGGCTGCCCGCAAATCGCGCCAGCCGGTGGCCGGTTGGGCAGCATAGTCCGGCGGCGCCTGCCGTAAAATAATCCATTGCAAAATCGCCATCAGGAAGGAGAGCCAGTAACAGATCTGGTACAGCCAGAGCCGGGCTTGATCGGACACCGAGGCGCCCAGGATGATGCCGGTCAGCTGGACCACAACAACGCCGGCGATAAAAGTCATCGATGTGCGCAGGGCGTAGACGGTGTTGCGCAGCTCCGGTGCGATGACATTGGAGAAATAATTCTGCCAGGCGGCGTTATAGAGGGCCATCGGCGCATTGGCCACGGCGACCAGGCCGATCAGGAACCAGACCCGGGAACCGCCCAGGAAAGGCGCGAATCCGGCCAGCCCGTAAAAGAAGCCCGCCAGCAGCAGGGATATTTCGACCGGCCGTCGGTGGTTGCGCAGACGGCTGAACAGCAGCATGCCCGGTATCAGAGCGATCAGCGCGAAGAACTGGGGCAGCGCGGAAACCAGGCCGACCTGGCTGTCGCTGGCGCCCATGCGGGAAGCGAACATCGCCGTATATGCCGTGGCCAGGTTGGCAACAATGGCGGCCAGCAAGCCTTCGCCGGCAATAGCCCGGGAGACGCGGCCATTTTCCGGCGCGGCTGCATTGCGGTGAGCGTTGATTTTTTGCCGTAGGTTGATCATGCCACCATCATATCGGAAAAGGCCAATAAAATATAGGGCGAACCGACAGGCCGACCTGGCGCGGGGATAGTCGGACCAGGTTTTCCCACCTTTCAGGCCGTGTTCAACTAAACGTCACATCCCGCGTTTATGATCTAATGGAGGTGATCCTTAATGAATGAACATTGGAAGAAGAACAGTATCGGCTTATTGCTTACTGCGGCTGTCCTGCTGTCCGGCGCAGCCGGATTTGGCGGCGGCCTGCTCGCTTCGGCCTTCAATAAATCCCTGCCGGCCAGTTCGTCGGGCGCCGTGACTGCGGATACGACCACATCCCGGACAATCCAGGACAGTCAGCCGGCAAGCACAACCGATAAAACATCCGGCAGCGAGATCACGTTGAAAACCTCGACCGGCAATTCGGACGGGAGCGCTGCGCTCAGTATAGCGGAGATCGCCAACATGGCGGCGCCATCGGTGGTGGAGATCACGACCGAAGTTCTGGTGACCGGCCAGCGGATGCAACAGTATGTTGCCGAAGGCGCCGGCAGCGGTGTCATCCTGACCGAAGACGGCTTGATCGTCACCAACAACCATGTCATCGCCGATTCTGAGAAAATCACCGTTCGCCTGTCAACGGGCGAAACCTATGCGGGTAAGCTGATCGGTACCGATGAAAAGTCCGATCTGGCTGTGCTGAAGATCGAAGCCACCGGCCTGACGATAGCCAAACTGGGTGATTCGGACAAACTGGTGGTCGG
>JAEXPB010000511.1 GCA_023438965.1 Bacillota bacterium
CTTTATGTCCCGTGCTCAGGATCTCTTTCACATCTGGACAACCGACCCGGCCTTTGACGCGCAAACCCGCACCGAGCTGCTGGCGATCCAAGATAATCCGACCGAAATCGAAGACCGTTTCTATAAAGACCTGGAATTCGGCACCGCCGGCCTGCGCGGGATCCTGGGCGCCGGCACCAACCGGATGAACCGCTATACGGTGGCCCGCGCCTCGGAGGGCTACGCCCGTTTCCTGGCCGGGCAGGGCGAAGACGTCCGCCGGCGCGGCATCGTGATCTCCTATGATTCACGGCGGTTCTCGCCCGAGTTCGCCCGGATGACCGCCCTGATCTTCGTCGGCCATGGCATCCGGGTCCGCCTGTCGGACGAACTGCGTCCGGTGCCGGTTCTGTCGTTCGCCATCCGCCATTTCCAGGCCGCCGGCGGCGTCATGATCACCGCCAGCCACAATCCGGCCAAATACAACGGCTACAAGGCTTATGGCGAGGACGGCGGCCAGCTGCCGCCGGAGGCCGCCGACAGCGTCAGCCTGTCGATGGACGCGATCACCGACCTGGCCGGCCTGACCTGGCCTGATGAAGCCGCAGCCATGCAGACCGGCCTGCTGACCTTCTTCGGCGCCGAACTGGACCAGGCCTACACGGACATGCTCCTGCAGCTGTCGATCGGCCGCGATGCCGTGCAGCGCCACAAGGACATGAAGATCGTCTACACCCCGCTGCATGGCGCCGGCAACAAGCCGGTCCGCCGGATCCTGCAGCTGGTTGGCTTTGAGAATGTCCTGGTCGTGCCGGAGCAGGAGCAGCCGGACCCCGACTTCACCACCGTACCGTATCCTAACCCGGAAGAGCGCTCCGCCCTGGATCTGGCGATCCGGCTGGCCGAAAAAGAAGGCGCCGACCTGGTCATCGCCACCGACCCGGACGCCGACCGCACCGGGCTGTGCGTCCGCACCGGCGCAGGCGACTATATCGTCCTGACGGGCAACCAGATCGGCATCCTGCTGATGGATTTTGTCCTGGCCGCCCGCCAGGCCGCCGGCACCCTGCCGGACAAATCTTTCGTCATCACCAGCATCGTGTCGTCCAAGCTGCCGCGTGTGATTGCCAAGGCATACGGCGTGGCGCTGTTCGAATGCCTGACCGGCTTCAAGTTCATCGCCGAACTGATCAAGGAACATGACGAGTGCGGCGACATGCATTTCCAGTTCGGTTATGAAGAAAGCTTCGGCTATCTGGCCGGCCGCGACGTCCGGGACAAGGACGCGGTCGTCACCAGCATGCTGATCGCCGAATTGGCCGCGGTCAGCCGCGACCAGGGGCAGACGCTCTATGACCGCCTGCAGGATCTTTGCCGCCGCTTCGGCTTCGCCGGCGAGAAAACCCTGGCGATCACGCTGGAGGGCAAGGAAGGTCTGGAAAAAATCAAGAACGGCATGCAGGCGCTGCGGCAGGAAAAAGCCGCCGGCATCCCCGGCGTGCCGATCCGGATCGTTAAGGACTACCTGCTCCAGGAAAGTCTCGACTTGTCGACCGGGGAGAACACGCCGCTGACCCTGACCGAATCCGACGTGCTCCTCTATGAACTGCCCGGTCTGGATTGGTTTGGCATCCGGCCTTCCGGCACCGAGCCCAAGATCAAGATCTATTACGGCGTATACGGCGCGAGCCAGGAATATTGCGACAAGCGGCTGGCCGAACTGCGCGATCTGGTCGAGAAGCATTTATTGTCCAGATTGTGAGGACCGGCATGGCCATAACTGCATTCACCCATCTGCATCTGCATACGGAATACAGCCTGCTGGATGGTGCGATCCGGATCCGCGACCTGCCGGACCGCCTGGCGGAGCTGGGCATGACGGCTTGCGCCATCACCGACCACGGCGTGATGTACGGCGTGATCGATTTCTATAATGCGCTGCTGAAGAAAGGCATCAAGCCCATCCTGGGCTGCGAGGTCTATGTCGCCCCGCGCAGCCGCACCGATAAGGAAGCCGGCGTGGACAAGGAACCGGCCCATCTGGTCCTGCTGGCGGAGAACAACACCGGCTACCGCAACCTGATGAAACTGGTCTCGATCGGTTTCACCGAGGGTTTCTATTACCGGCCGCGGATTGACCGCGAGCTGCTGGCGCAATATAGCGAGGGGCTGATCGGCCTGTCGGCCTGCCTGGGCGGCGAGATCGCCCAGGCCATTCTGCAGCAGGGTCCGGAGCAGGCCCAGGTGCTGGCGCTGCAGATGGACGCGATTTTCGGACGCGGCAATTATTTCCTGGAGCTGCAGTCCAACCAGATCCCGGATCAGAACCTGGTCAACAGCGCCCTGATCCGGATCAGCCAGGCGACCGGCATCCCGCTGGTCGCCACCAACGACTGCCATTACTTGAACAAGGAAGACGCCAAGGCGCACGAAATCCTGCTCTGCATGCAGACCGGCAAGCGAATGAGCGACGATGACCGGATGCGGATGGAGACCGAGGAGTTCTACCTGAAATCGCCCGACGAAATGGCCGCGGCCTTCGCGGCTTTCCCGGAAGCGATCGCCAATACGGCCCGGATCGCCGAACGCTGCACGGTCACGCTCGAATTCAACAAGACGCATCTGCCGGAATTCCAAACGCCCGGCAACCAGCCGCATACGGAATATCTGCGCCAGCTCTGCGTGGCCGGCCTGGCCAAGCGGCTGGAGCTGCCGCACGACATACCGGACCTGGAATATGAGCGCCGGCTGGAATATGAAATATCGGTCATCAACCAGATGCAGTTCACGGATTACTTCCTGATCGTTTGGGATTTCATCAATTACGCCCATAGCCGCGGCATTATGGTCGGGCCGGGCCGCGGTTCCGGCGCCGGCTCTCTGGCCGCCTGGTGCCTGGGCATTACCAACATCGACCCGCTGAAATACGCCTTGCTTTTCGAGCGGTTCCTGAACATCGACCGGGTCAGCATGCCGGATTTCGACATCGATTTCTGCTATGAACGGCGCCCGGAAGTGATCGAGTACGTCACTGCCAAATACGGCCAGGACCGGGTTGCCCAGGTGATCACCTTCGGTACCCTGGCGGCGCGGGCCTGCATCCGGGATGTCGCCCGGGCCATGGACATCCCGTATGCCGAGACCGACCGGATCGCCAAAATGGTGCCCTTTGCCGTCGGCATCACGATCCGCAAGGCGCTGGACACCTCCGCCGACCTGCGCCAGGAGTACGAAAGCAACGCGGCAACCCGCGAAGTGATCGATATGGCCATGCGCTTCGAGGGGATGCCCCGCCATGCCTCGACGCACGCGGCCGGCGTGATCATTTCCGGCCAGCCGCTGACCGACCTGGCGCCGCTGTCCCGCAACGAGGATGCGGTCGTCGTCCAGTTCGCCAAGAACAACGTCGAGCTGATCGGCCTGCTAAAGTTCGATTTCCTGGGTCTCCGGACCCTGACCGTGCTCCGTGACACCGCGGAAATGGTCCTGCGCAATCATGGGGTGGCCATCGACTACGACCGCCTGCCCATGGACGATCCGCAGGTTTTCAAGATGATCAGCGACGGCGACACAGAGGGGATTTTCCAACTGGAAAGCCCCGGCA
>JAEXPB010000262.1 GCA_023438965.1 Bacillota bacterium
TCGGCGATGGCCAACTGGCGGGCGATATTGTCGATCCGGCAGCCGGTGTTGCAGAAGACTGCCGTCTGGGGCACCGCTTGCTTGACCCGGGCCAGAACCTGGGTGTCGGTTTCGCTGCCGGCAGTCAAGCCGGAGACGCACAGGATATCCGGCCGGTTGTTGAAAACCGTCGTCCGGGCGATATCGGCAATATCGCGGTCAGCCAGGTATTGGGCGGCTTCCGGCACGATATTGAACATCAGCTTGAGATCACGGACGCCGAGTTCCATCTTATGGCGGACAGTTACGCCGGCGTTGGTGTTCCAGAGACCGAAATCACTGGCATAGACGCCGGACATGATCTCCCGGATGAAACGGGCGCCGGTTGCCGCAGCCAGATCGATCGAAGCCTGCGGGTCCCAGAGGACATTGACGCCGAACGGGACACGAATCTCCGGCATCAGTTCGCCGATGACGCGGGCCATCGCGGCCGCTGTAACCGGCTTGACGCTGGTCAGGTAGGGCAGGCTGAATTCATTGGAAAACATCACGGCGTCCACACCGCCGTTCTGTAAAGCCAATAGGTCATGACGAGCCAGTTCGACCACCTTTTTCATACCGCCGACCTGGTCATAATACGGGTCGCCGGGCATGGCCTGGAGATGGCACATCGCAACGATCGGTTTCATCGTGCCAAAGGTTTCTGGAATCCATTGCATTGGGGAATCCTCCTTATAAAATGGGATTGGGTCCGGTCGTTCTATCCGGGTTTGCCGGCGCCGGTATCCGGGCTTGGTAACTTATTGTCCGAGTTCGTGCATCAGCATCCGGGTCTGGCGGTATAGCTCAGTATAAATGCGCTTGTAAGGTTCATAAAGCCGGTGGCGTTCCGGATCCGGCCGCAGGCAGCCGCGGACACGGGTCAAGGCGGTCATTTCGGCCGCATTGCGGAAGTGCCCTGTCGCCAGGGCGGCCAGCAGGGCGTCGCCATAAGCCGCGCCGCACGTGTCGCCCAGCAGCAGCTCGCGGCCGGTTATATCGGCGACCATCTGCATCCATTTGGGTGTTTTGGTGCCACCGCCGACGGCGATAATCCGGTTGGTGGCCAGGCCAATCTCGCGGTAGCCGTCCAGATGCTGGGCAATGCCATAGCCGACGCCTTCGAGGCAAGCCTGGTACAGGTGGGCGCGGCTGTGTTGCAAAGTCAGGCCGAAAAAAACGCCGCGCGCCGCCGGATCGTTGATCGGCGTCCGTTCACCGCTGAAATAGGGCAGGACGACCAGTCCGTCCGAGCCGGGCGGGATGTCGGCGATCTCCCGCATCAGAAGGTCATAGGCATTCCGACCTGTAGCCTGCGCCTGCGCCAGCAAGTCAGGAGACAGGTTGTCGCGGAACCAGCGGGTCAGCGTGCCGGCGGTGGACATGCCGGATGCGACCATCCAGGTGTCCCGGAACAGGAACGGCCCGGTCCAGAATCGCCGGTCCGGCTGCATGTGCGGCACCACATGGATCATATAGATCGACGAGCCGAACATCAGGAGCATGTCACCCGGTTGGCTGATCCCGGCGCCGACGGCTTCGGCGGCGGCATCGGCGGTGCCCGTCGTAACCGGTGTACCGGTTGCCAGTCCGGTGGCGGCAGCCGCGTCCGGGGTAACCGTACCGGCGATCTCGTCCGTCCAGCGGCAATCCGCCAGCTGGTCCGGCCGGCAGAAGGCCGGCAGCATGTCGGT
Organism: Bacillota bacterium; assembly: GCA_023438965.1. Taxonomy (GTDB): domain Bacteria; phylum Bacillota; class Clostridia; order Saccharofermentanales; family UBA5734; genus UBA8949. The sequence goes on from JAEXPB010000262.1 coordinate 1,713, forward strand.
CGCCCAGTCCAGGCGCTGCAGATCATAGAGCGGCGTGAAATAAGCTGCGGTGTAATGATCGAGCACATAATTGCCGGTCAGGCGCGCGGTCAGGAAAGTCGAGGCGGTGATGAAACGGCTGGTCCGGCGATAGATCTCCGGTTCGTGCTTCCGCAGCCAGAGGATTTTCGGTCCGACCGACTGGGATGTTATGGGATTGCCAAATCTCTGCAGGATTGCCTCTTCACCAAGTCGGGCATTCAACTCGGCGATCTCTTCGCCAGCCCGGACATCGACGCCATACAAAATGGCCGGGCGCAGCGGCCGGCCAACCTCATCCACCGGCAGGCAGCAGGGGCCGATCGCGCTGCAGCCGACGCCGCGGATCCGCTGCGGATCGATACCGCTGTCGCGGATCAGGACCCGGCTGATCCGGCAGAAATCGCCCCACCAGTCGTTCTCAGCGTCATGTTCGGCAAAGCCGGCCTGTGGTGCGGCCATCTTGTGTGCTACCGCCTGGCTGCCCAGGCAATAACCATCCTGATCGATCAGCATGCCTTTACTTTCATAAGTACCGATATCAATACCCATAAAATAGGCTTTATCCATGGCAATAGCCTCTTTTCGCTGTATTTGGCCGAATGGCGGCTTCAATAGCGGTTCAGGTTGAAGGTGCCGTCAATCCGCAGGGCCATGTCGCCGGCGAGACGGCCCAGGCCTTCGATGTCGTTGATGTCAGCCACTTCCACCGGCGTATGGGTATAGCGGGCCGGGAAGCCCAGCTCAATCGACGCCACTCCCGGGCCTTCCAATTGCAAATAAGCCGAGTCCGTCAACAGACCGACCGACGCGAAGCGTTGCAGCGACTGCTGGGCGTCGGTTGCGACCTGCTCGGCCAGGTCGACCAGGCCGGCGTGCGGTATCGTGCCGTTCAGCGTACCGCGGCCGTGGAAGGAATAGAGCGAAACGGCGGGGCCGCCGCCCAGACAGGTTTCATAGCGGTTGGCCAGGTCGGGCGTGTCGCCGGCCAGGACCACATCCAGGCCGATGGCGACATCCGGCCGGCAAGTGCGGGCGGCCAGCATCGCGCCGCGCAGGTTGAACTCCTCCCACACTGTACCGACCAGATAGACCGTAGCCGCATGCGGCTGGGCGCTGACCACCTCCGCGGCCAGGACCAGGGCAGTCAGGCCGCCGCGGTTGTCCAGTGCGGTGCCGCTAATCCGGTTGCCGGCCAGTTCCCGGCAGTACGGCTCATAAATGACCGGACAGCCGATGGCCACTCCCAGCGCCCGGACTTCGGCGGCCGAGGACGCCCCGATATCGATCAGGACAGATGTCACCGGGTCAACAGTGTTTTTCTCTTCCGGCGAAGCGGCATGATGGGATTTGCTGCCGATCACACCGCCGACCGAACCGGTCCGGGTCAAGATGCGGACCTGCAGCCCCGGCAGGACTTTCTCCGGAATGCCGCCAAGGCGGTCAACCTGCAGGAAACCGTCCGCATTGATCCGGCGGACGATAAAGCCCAGCTGATCCATATGGGCATAGATCATGACAGTCGGAGCCGACGCGTCGCTGCCGGGATAACGGGCGATCACATTGCCGGCCCGGTCGATCCGGACTTCGGCGGCAGTCTGGTGCAGCGCCGCCTGCAGCAGGCCGGCGACTTCCTTTTCATAACCGGACGGGCCGGCTGCCAGCATGAAGGATTTCAATAAAGTGCGGCTATCCATGTCTAGATGCTCCTTTCAGACTATCTCCAGCGTGATGCCGGCATCGGTAAACGCCCGGACATGATCCGGGCTGATTTCCCGGCCGGTGATAATCCGGGTGATCCGCTCGAGCTTGCAGATGCTGACAAAGGCGGTCGTGTCGAACTTCGTGTGGTCGCAGAGGACGACCACTTCCCGGGCGGCGGCCAGAATCGCCCGCTTGACGGCCACTTCATCGGCGTTGGTGATCATGCAGCCATGCCGGAGATCCAGCGCGTCGACGCTCAGGAAGGCTTTGTCAAAATGAAATTCCCGGATCTGTGTTTCGGCATAATAGCCAGTGGCCGTATAAAATCCCCGGCGGATGCCGCCGCCGACAATCATGGTCTGGATGTTCGGGCAAGCCGCCAGACCGACGGCGATCAGCAAATCATTGGTTGCCACACTGACATTGGTCTGGTTCTGCAGAAACGGCACCATTTCGTTGCAGGTTGTGCCAGAATCGATCATAATTGTTTCACCGGCATTGACATGGGCGCAGGCGGCCGCGCCAATCCGGATTTTCTCGTCCTGGTTCTGCTGCCGCTTCTCATGGAAAGGCAATTCGAAGGTCGTCCCCCGCGTCGCTGACGCCGCGCCGCCGCGGGTCAGAACAACCCGGCGCGTATCGCTGAGCAGGGCCAGATCCCGGCGGATGGTCGCCTTGGAGATGCCAAAGGTTTCTGTTAGCTGCGCCAATGTGGCGAAGCGGTTTTGGTCGATATAGGCGGCTATTTTTTCCAGGCGTTCATCGCGCAGCATGGTTGATCCTCTCTGAAGTATCGTGATGTATTTGATCTGATTTTAGGTTGATACTGGTCGATTGTCAAGCCAAATGATGCATTATAATTATATTATGATCTAATATGATATATAATGAGTTAAATATGAAATCATGCATCGATATCGATTCTGACGCAGGTCAGCTGGTTCTTCCCATTTTGATCTCATGGCTGACAATTGATATTCGATAAAATATAATGAAGCCAGTCAGATCAAGTCTGTGACAGAAGGAGCCGTGTGATGTTCCGGCATCCGCGCAGGTAACAGCATGAGCCAGCATTATCCCAATCCAACCAGTTCTGGTGCCAATCAGCCGCCGTCCGGCGGCTTCTGCCGCCATTGCGGTTCACCGCTGCCACCGCAGGCCAGTTTTTGCCGGAAATGCGGCCAGCCTCGCCTCCAGCCCCGGCCGCAGAATCGCCGGCCTCGTCGTTTGCGGGCGGTTGCCCTGACCTTGGCGGCGATTGTGCTGGTTTTTGTCCTGCTGGGCATTGCCGGTGCGTTTGCCGACGACGATTCCGGCAATCTCGGATTGGGTAAGACAACGGAACTGGTCAGCCAGCAGCTTGGCGCCAATGGCGGCCAGCTTAAGATCGCAAATGCGGATTCTCCTTTGAACGGTTTAACTTTGGCTGTACCGGACGGCGCTTATGCTGCTAAACAAAAATGGACAATCCGTGAAACACCGATCAAAGATCATCAACTGGGTGACCTTTTCCATCCGGTCACCCCGCTGATCACACTCGACAACGGCCATATTTTTGCCGCCAAGCCGATGACGCTGACCATTCCGATTACGAAGGCCACCGACGAATTTGCCATGGCTTTCTATTACGACCGCACGACCGGCGGGCTGGAGGGCATTCCCTGCCTGGCCCAGGATAATCAGTCGATCACCCTGGCGACCGCCCACTTCTCGGACATCGTCGTCAGTACCGTCAAAAAGTCCATGCTGGCCGGGCGGATCCAGAATGACGAGGCTACGACGGATTTCCTGCCGGGCATGAGCGATTTCTTCGCCCCGAATTTCGGCAGCATCGCCGAGGCCGGCGGTCATTGCACCGGCCAATCCCTGGCGGAAATCCATTATTACAATACCCACAGCAACGACAACCACACCGGACTGTCCCTGCGCGCCGAAGATCAGGTCGACAATGGCCTCCGGCCGGTCACCGCCGGTTTCTGGCCCGACGACAACCTGGCCTACCGCTTCTGTTCACTGCTGCAACGCAATTTCACCTGGGGCACGGCCTATACGGATAGTTTCCTCCACCTACCCGAAGACCTGGTCTACTATTCCTTCGGCTATGCCATGGCACTCACCCATTCGCCGCAATTGATCGTTATTTACGGCAAGGACCAGCAGGGTAATGTCGTGGGCCACACCATGGTGGTATATGAGGTTACGCCGCAGGGGCTGGCCATCGCCGATCCGAATTACCCCGGCGACCTGGATCGTCTGGTCAAGGTCGAACGCGACCCGGCCAAGCCGGCTTTCCTGGGCCTGGCCAATTATGGCTCCGGCGCCACCGCTAATTCACCTGGCACAGTTTTCGATGAATTTGCTTATTTCGGCACTTATGCCCTCTACAATTACGACGCCATCGACCAGCTCTGGCAGGACGTCCTGGCTGGCAAGGATGTCGCCGCCGGCATTTTCCCGGCCGATCTTTCCTTCCTGGTCATGACCGGCCGCGACAACAACAAGCAGGCGATCTATCAGACGCTGCAAAACGACTGTACCCTGACCCGGACCCAGACCGCCGAGATCAATGCCGACAAACCGGATCGCATTTTCCTGACCATCCCGCAGGCGGACCGGAAGGCGCAATACACCCTCTACCTCGGCACCGAGAAATTGGGCACCGTCACCGGTCTTGGCCTGGACGCCGACCAGTGGGTCAACTTCGGGCTCCAGAAAGGCTCCAACGACATCGGCATCCTCTATGAGCAGCAGGATTCCACCGGTCGCTTCGCC
>JAEXPB010000270.1 GCA_023438965.1 Bacillota bacterium
GCACACTGACACGAAGACGGGTTCTGAGTGAAAGGCCGGCTGGTTATGCACCTGGTTGACTGCGCCTTTCGGGGCGCATTTTTTGTGGCCGTGGGCAGAAGAACTGATGGGGAAGAGTCATCTCACCCGAAAGGAAGGACACCAGCATGTATCATCCACAATCCCTGCGAGCCGAAGAATTCATTGACCATGAGGAGGTTCTCGCCACCTTGGCCGCGGCGGAAGCCAGCCGTGGCGACGCGATCCTGATCGACCGGATCCTAACCAAAGCCAGGCTGCGCCGGGGCCTTACCCACCGTGAGGCGGCGATTCTGCTCGATTGCGACATTGCCGAAAAGAACCAGGAAATCTTTGCCCTGGCTGAGCAAATCAAGAAGGATTTCTATGGCGACCGCATCGTCCTGTTCGCGCCGCTGTACCTTTCGAATTACTGCGTGAACGGCTGCGTCTATTGCCCGTATCATCAGCAGAACCGGCACATTGCCCGCAAGAAGCTGACCCAGGCGGATATAGCCCGGGAAGTCACCGCCTTGCAGGAGATGGGCCACAAGCGCCTGGCCATCGAAGCCGGCGAGGATCCGACGCACAACCCGATCGAATATATCCTGGAATCGATCCGGACCATTTACGGCATCAAGCATCGGAATGGGGCCATTCGCCGCGTCAACGTCAACATCGCGGCCACGACGGCGGAGAATTACCGGAAGCTGAAGGACGCCGGAATCGGCACCTACATTCTGTTCCAGGAGACCTACCATCGGGAGAGCTATGAAAAGCTGCATCCTGCCGGGCCCAAGCATGATTACGCCTGGCATACCGAGGCGATGGACCGCGCCATGGCCGGCGGCATCGACGATGTCGGCCTCGGTGTCCTGTTCGGGCTGGAACGGTACCGCTATGAATTTGCCGCGCTGCTGATGCACGCCGAACACCTGGAGGCGGCGCACGGTGTCGGTCCGCATACCATCAGCGTGCCGCGGATCAAGCATGCGGACGACATCAACCCGGATTGCTTTGATCATGGCATCAGCGACGAGATCTTCGCGAAGATTGTGGCCTGTATCCGGATCGCCGTCCCCTATACCGGCATGATCATTTCCACGCGGGAAAGCCAGGCTTGCCGGGAAAAGGTCCTGCGCCTGGGCGTTTCACAGATCAGCGGCGGCTCGCGGACCAGTGTCGGCGGTTATGCGGAGCCGGAACCGGCGGATGAAAAGTCCGAGCAATTCGATGTCAGCGACAAGCGGACACTGGACGAAGTCGTGCTTTGGCTGATGGCCTTGGGCTATATCCCCAGCTTTTGCACGGCTTGTTATCGGGAAGGACGGACCGGCGACCGCTTCATGAGCCTGTGCAAGAGCGGCCAGATCCAGAATTGCTGTCATCCCAACGCGCTGATGACGCTGCAGGAATATCTGGCAGATTATGCCCAGCCGGCAACCCGGGCGATTGGCGAAGCCTTGATCCAGGCGGAGCTGGCCAACATTCCGAACACGCGCGTCCGGGAGACCGCCCGGGCGCATCTGCTGGACATTGTCCAGGGACAGCGGGATTTCCGGTTCTGACCGGGGCGTCGCGGGTGGTTCCTGGCGCTGTCCGCCCGGCCGACTTTATGGTATAGTCAGAAGGTAGCCGATGATACGGAAATGAATTTGTGACGGTGGATAAAGATGCCTGAGCTGGAAGATGCCCCGATCTATGCCAAGATAGCCCTGGACCTGGCCGGCAAGGTTGCCGTAGGTGAACTGGCGGTTGGCCAGCGCCTGTCCGGCCGGTCGCTGCTGGCCGGGCTGTACCATGTGTCGCCGGAGACGATCCGCCGGTCCGTCCAGCTGCTGGAGGATGTCGGCATCGTCGAGGCCCTGGCCGGCAGCGGGATTGTGATCAAATCACGCGAACTGGCGCTGAGCTATGTGGAGCGTCAGCAGGTAATGACCGGCATCCATGCGATCCGCGCCGAAATCCGGAACCTGTCCGCCCAGAAATCGGCGATCGAGAAGCAGATCGACAGCCTGATCGAACGGCTGGAGGAACAAGCAGACCGGCTGCAGAACGTTCGCCCGATTTATCCGTACGAAGTGCTTGTGCCGGCCGGTTCGCCGCTGGAGGGCAAGACGATCAACGATGCGAAATTCTGGCAAAATACCGGGGCGACGATCGTCGCCATCCGCCGCGGCCAGACCATGCTCCGTTCACCCGGACCCTATGCGGTTTTCGCAGCCGGCGACAGCTTGTTCATCACCGGCAGCGACGGTGTCGAGGAACGAACAGCGGAATTCCTGCGCCATGGCTGAGGGCCGGCGGCGGATCATTCCCGATCGCCGAGATTTTCTACTTCGAAGGTCAGACCTTCCCAATTACGGAAGACCGCCTTGTCCTTGCCGATATACAGCAGGTAGTTCGGGATCAGCGGCGTCTTGCCCAGACCGCCGGTGCCATTGACGATATAAGTCGGGATGGCCATGCCGGAGGTGTAGCCGCGCAGGGATTCCAGTATTTCCAGGCCATCCTCGAGACGGACCCAGAAGTGCGCCGTGCCGCGCACCGGCTTGGGGTGGAAAATATAGTAAGGCTTGACCCTTAGGCGCAGGAGCTGCTGGTTCAATTTCCGGACAATGAAAGGGTCGTTGTTGACACCGCTCAGCAGGACCATCTGGTTGCCCAGCGGAATGCCGGCATCAGCCAGGCGGGCGCAGGCGACGAGAGAATCGGGCGTGATCTCAGCGGGTGAATTGAAGTGGGTGTTGACATAGAGCGGGTGGTGTTTGCGCAGCATGGCCGTCAGTTCCGGCGTGATGCGCTGCGGCAGGGTGACCGGCGTCCGGGTGCCGATGCGGATGATTTCAACATGAGGGATCTGCCGCAATTCGGTCAGGACCTGGTCCAGCACCGCATCAGCCAGCATCAGGGCATCGCCGCCGGTCAGCAGGACATCACGGATTTCGGCATGAGCCCGGATGTACCGGATGGCGTTTTCAATGACCGTCAGCGGCGTATGATGGTCCTGTTCACCGATCAGACGGCGACGCTGGCAGAACCGGCAATACATGCCGCATTGGTTGGTGACCTTGATGATCAGCCGATCCGGATAGCGGCGCGTGATGCCGTCGGTCGGGCTGCAGCCGGCTTCGTCCATCGGATCGAGGACGCCGCGGTCATCGAGCTCGGCCCCGTCGGGGATCGCCTGGCGGCGAATTGGACAATCGGGGTCATCCGGGTCAACCAGGGACAGGTAATAGGGTGAGACCGCGAAGCGGTAGTGAGTGGCGACTTCATTGATGCGAGCGATTTCCAGGTCATTCAGGCCGAGAATCGGCTGCAGGGATTCCGCGGTGGCGAAGCGATGGCTAAGCTGCCAGCGGTAATCCTGCCAGTCGGCTTCACCGGCGCCGAAATAGTTCAGAATGCGCCGCTTCTGGCCGGCAATGTAATCCGAGCGGTCAAAACCGGTCGGGATATCCGCCCGTACCGCCAGATAGTCGGCGATGTCGGACTCCAGGCGCTGCATACGGGCTTCGACGCGCGTCTGAGCGGATTGATCGGTCAGCGTGCGGGCGATGGTTGGACTGGATGATATACGGTTCATCTTGCTGATCTCCTTTTCGTTTCGGATGACATTTCCCGTCGATCGGCGGATGGAATTGCCATCAAGCAACGGACCAAGAGGTGTAGAAAGCGACCGACAACTTAATAATAAATGCAAGTTGTCGGATTGTCAAATCAATCATCGCCCAGCCGCCAGGCTCGGAAACCGGCGCTAAACGCCAAAAACCGCCGAATGGGCGGTTTTTGCGGCAATTATCGTCAGTCTGGCAGTTGTCAGATCGCCTGCAATTCCAGCTTCAGGCGGCGGAAAATTTCGTTGACCGGGAGGATCTCCCTGATCCGATGAACATATTCACCGCAAAAGACCAATGCCTTTTCTGGCAGTCCGGGCCGACAGGCATTCTTCAGGGCGGCCATGATGCAGAAATTATGGCTGCAGCGCTTCAGGCACAGCTGGCAGCTGCCGGTTTCCCGGTAGCCCGGATCTTCCACAAGGTCAAGAAAGGCATTGCGCAGAGCCTGACCGGGCAAACCGACCGGACTGTGCATACGCGTGACATCACCCGGGCGGGCATCGACATACATTTGCTTGAAGGCATCGGAGGCGTTGGATTCCAGGCTGGCGGCAAACCGCGTCCCCATCTGCACGCCATCAGCCCCGAGCCGCAAGGTATCGGCAATATCGCGGCCATCGATGACC
>JAEXPB010000295.1 GCA_023438965.1 Bacillota bacterium
GTCAATCGCCAGGCTGGCGGCTGTTTCGCCGATCAGGACGCCGTTCTGGGCAACCGAGGTCAAGGGCGGGGTCATGTATTTGCCCGCCATGGTGTTGTCAAAGCCAATCAGTCCGACATCCCGGCCGATAACCAGGTCATGGCCCTGCAGCAACTCGGCCAGTTGTCCGGCCTGATGGTCGTTCTCGCAGAACACGCCAATCGGCAGATCGGACCGATGCCGGAGAATCTGCTCCACGAGGCAGGCTGGGCTGTAATCCAACGCCAGGATCGCGTGTTCGTCTGCCGTCAGATCCTGACTGGCATAAACCGGATTCAGGAAGGTCAGCCGGTACTGGGCCAGGCCACGCCGGAATCCGGCCAGACGGTCCCGGACAGCGGAAACCTGCATGTTCTCGCCGCAGAAAGCGGCTGCGGCAAAGCCGTGCTGCCGGATATGCCGGGCGGCCATATAACCGCCGCCGGCATTGTCGGTGGCAATGAAATCAATATGCTCCAAGCCGGGATTGCGGTCGATCAGAGACACATAGACGCCTTGCCTGGTCAGACCATCCAACAAGGCGTTCAGATCGCTGCCGAAGGCAAAGAGGACCACTCCGGCCGCACCGGCCCGGACCATGCGCTCGATGGTGATGCGCTCATCGCCGTCCTGCCGGCTGATACCGACCAGCGGCGCATAATCGCGGCTGGCTGCCAGGGAAACGAATCCGTCGACAATAGCCGCCGGATATTCGTAATGGGCATTGGGCATGACCAGGGCGATGATCCGCCGCGCCGGCGGCAGGCCGGCCGCGGCACCGGCTGCCAGACGATCCAGGACATAAGAGCCTTTGCCGCGGGTGCGGGCGACGAGACCTTCTTCGACCAGGCTGTTCATTGCCTGCCGCAGCGGATAGCGGCTGACAGCGAAAAGGCGGCACAAGTCCATTTCCGTGGGCAGGATGCTGCCCGGCAGATATTTGCCGCTGAGGATATCATCACGGATCCGGCGACTGATCTGCTCATGCAACGGTATGGCGGATTCACGCTGAACCACGGCCGGCACCTGCTTTCATGGTTAATGGATTTATTAAACCATGCCGGCGAGCATATTTGCAACTATTTATCATGACTTTAATAACATTTAAAGTACATAATCAATAATATGTTATGTATTGTTATGACCAAAACCATCGTAAATCCGGCGGATCGGGGTCCAGAACCATTAGAATAAAACGCGTTTGACCGGCAGATAGGTCAGCCGGCCATCGATCCGCGTGCTTTCCATCAAGGAAACCTGGTTCACGGTCAGCTCGATGGCCGGCCCGGTCCAGGCCCGCAAACCGGCCGGGTCGATCCGCACCTGCCGGCCGATCGTGATATGCGGCGAATAAGGCCGGTCCTCGCAAGGCAAACCTTTGGCCCGCAGCTGGCTGGCCAGGCTGTCAGCCAGCTGGCTCAAGGCCGGGCCGGCCTGGACACCCAGCCACAGAATGTCGCCGCTGCGGCCAAAAGTGCCGCAACCAATGATCTTCAGGCTGAATGGACGGCAGCCGGCAGCGGCCGACTGCAGGATGGCCAGCAGGCCGGTCATCCATTCGTCCGGACAATCGCCGAGGAATTGCAGGGTCAGGTGCAGGTTGTCCGGATGGGTCCAACGGCCCTGACGGGCAACCGCCGCCAATTGCCGGCCGGCTGCTGCCACCTGCCGGCGTACCGGCTCCGGGAATTCGATCGCGTAAAACAGCCGTCTGGTCATGATCGCCCGCCCTCAGAACAGGAAACCGCTCTTGGGCGGTGTCTTGCCGATCTCGGCATCAACGGGTGCGGCAGCGGGCACTGTGGTCTGGCTGCCCGGACGGGGCATCGCGTCCAGCAGGTGGCATTCGGCATCCAGCGGCAGCACCCGGTGCAGAACCGACTCGGCCGCTGCCGCGAAATCCGGTTGTTGGCGATAAAGGATCGCCGCCAGGTTCTGCTCATCAAAAACCACCATCTGGTCAGCCAGCTGCAGACCGAGCCAGGGGTCGTCCAGCGCGACAACCATTGTTTTATCTTGTCGGCGGGTCATATCCAGCAATAAAGACAAGACGGCGTACTGTTCCTTTTCCGGCAGATAGCTCACCGGATCATCCAGCATCAGCAAGCGGGCATCCTGCATCAGGGCGCGCGCCAGTAAGACCAGCTGACGTTCGGCCTTGTTCAGCAGGCTGCAGTCGCGATGGACCAGTTTCTCGATTTTAAGCTGGCGGATAATGCTGTCCGCCAGCGCGCGGTCGCTGTCCTGCGGCGCCTGCATCGGTTTGAGGCGGCTTTCGCAGCCCTGCATGATGAACTCCGTGACCGGGTAGGCAAACAACGGCTGCTGCAGCCGCGGCACATAACAGATCAGATGGCTGAGGCCGCGCCGGCCGATCTGGTTGACCGGCACGCCCCACAAATCGATCATGCCATTCTGGATGCCCTGGGTTCCGGCAATCATGCGCAGCAGGATATTCCAGGCCGCCGGATTTTTACCGGTCAGGGCTGTCAAGGTTCCGGTCTGGATCTGTAAATTCAAATTACGATATATTGGCTTACCGGACAGATCGAGCTGGAGGTTGATGATTTGAACGCAAGGTTTGTTGTCATTCATAAAGCCATCACTCCGTTCACAGCGAGGTCGACGTCAATCCACTTTCAGCATACCTGAAAATCGGCCTAATTACAAGTTGGTTGGCGGACGATCCCCGATAACGGCCGTTTGACAGTGGCGGCCGGACTTTGTATGATGGATAAGCAAAGAGTGCCCCGGGCAGCCAGAGATTGGACGTATCCGGTGTGATAGCCGATTTTTGAACCGCGGCACCGTTGAGGTACAACCATGAGCGATCTTCCGAGTAACCGGCAGCTGGCCGGCATCCGTCAGCCGGACCTGCTCTTGATCCACGATCAGGAAATGACCCAGACCACCTATGGCTGCGACCAGGACTGGTTTGCCGATCACTGGCAGCGCCAAGCCGGCTGCGGGCCCTGCACGGCGGCGACCCTGCTCTACTACCTGGCCCGGAGCCGTTCTTTTCTCGATCATCTCTATACGGCCAGTTCGCACGCCCGGGAAGACTTCACCGCTTTCATGCACGAAATCTGGCATTATGTCACGCCGAATCACATGGGTGTCAATGAGGCCGCGATCCTGGCCAATGGCGTCCGCGCCTATGCCGCCCGGCATGCGGTCAGCCTGACGCCGCAGGTTCTGAAAGTGCCGGGCTGGCAAACACGGCAGCCCCAGCCGGCCGGCTTTGTCGATTTCGTCCGGCAGGGGCTGGACCAGGACTGTCCGGTGGCCTTTCTCAATTTATCCAACGGACGCCTGGCCAATCTGGACAGCTGGCACTGGGTCGTCATCACCAGCCTTGAAAGCGCCGGTTCGCCGGACATCCTGGCGGTCATCGCCGATAGCGGCGAACGCAAGGTTGTCAATCTCAGCCAATGGTACCGAACCTCCTGGCTCGGTGGCGGCGCGGTGTGGTTCAGCGTTGATTGAGTATCTGGGCCAATGGTGAATCAGCGCCCAGAATCACGGTCTTGTCTCCCTGCAACGAAGCTTTCAGCGCCTCCAGCTCGCGCACAAACAGGTAGAATTCCGCCCGCTTGGGATCATTGTATAGATCGGCGAGGGTCTTCATGTACTCTTCTTCCCCTTCGCCCTTGAGCTTTTGCGCCTGGGCTTCGGCTTCGCCAACTATGATGCTGACTTCCTTGTCGGTTTCATTCCGGATTTTTGCCGCTTCGTATTCGCCATCCGCCTTGTAGGATGCCGCCATTTGCGACCGTTCGGAAATCATCCGCTTGTAGACGGCGTCCATGTTGTCCGACGGCAAGTCAAAACGCTTGATCTCCACAGCCAGGATATCCACGCCGTAAGCCTTGAGGCTTTGGGCCACCTGGCCGGTGATCTGCTTGTTCAGGGAAGTCCGGCTGCTCCCGCCCTCGGTGATGATCTCGCTCTGCTGCATCTGGCCCATGACGTTTTTAATCACGCTATAGGCACTGGCATCGATACGCTTCTGCATTTCCGATACATTGTTGACAGTCCGGATAAATGTCGTGACATCCGTGATCTGCCAGATCGAATAACTGTCGACCACCATCGCCTTTTTGTCGGCGGTCAGCACTTCCGACGGGTTGACATTATAGATCATCTGCTTTTTGGTGATCCGGTTGACATTCTGGACAAACGGCACGCGCAGGTACAATCCGGCGCCGCTTTGGATCTTGCTCAGCTTGCCGAACTGGGTCAGGTAAGCATATTCACCCTCATGGACGGTATATGTGGAAGCCGATGCCAGAATCAGCAGCAAAACCACAATCACAACGGCACTAATCCATTTCTTCATATCAGTTCCCCCCCTCATTTGCCGCTGACCACCGCGGCTTTGGCAGCCGGGGTCAGGTCTTCCAGCGGCAGAAGCTTCTCGACGCCGGTGCCGTCGTCGATGTAAACCTTGATACCGGGCAGGATCGCCTCGACAGTCTCCAGATACATCCTCTCGCGGGTAATGGCCGGGAAATTGACATATTGGTTGAACATGGACAGGAACCGGTCCCGTTCGCCCTTGGCTTCATTGATTTTGCTTTGCTTGGCGGCTTCGGCAGCCCGGATGATCTTGTCGGCTGAAGCCCGGGATTCCGGCAGCTTGCTGTTCTGGTAGGCCAGTGCCTGGTTCAGGGCGGTCTCTTTCTCCTGCTTGGCGGTCTCCACATCACGGAAGGCCTTGGCT
>JAEXPB010000324.1 GCA_023438965.1 Bacillota bacterium
ACCGGTTTATCTGGAGCATGACCCGAATTGCGTTTTACGCGCCGAAGTCCAGGCTCGGCAGCACAATAACCTGCTGCTGCTGCGAATCGACAAAGGTATCGGTATGGCCCTCTTGTCCAATGGCCAGATATTTTCCGGTAAAGGCATGCTGGAAATCGGTCATACCATTGTGGTTCCGCAGGGCGCCAAATGCGCCTGCGGCGGTGAGGGCTGCCTGGAAGCCTATGCATCGCAGAATGGCCTGGCCAAGCTGGCCGGCATGGCTTTCCCGGAGGTGGCAGCCCGGGCACGCAGCGGGGATACCGTCATGCGGACGCTGTTCAGTAATATGGCCCTATATCTGGGAATAGCCATCAACAACATCCTGCGCCTTTTCAATGTCGACGAGATCATCCTCTGTGGTGATATGTTGCAGGATCAGGATCTGTTCCTGGATCAAGTCCAGCGTTGGCTGACCGAAAATAGTTTCGGCCGGGAACCGGACGCGATCAATATTACAGTCAGCGTGCACGAAAAAGCCGCTTATGGTGCGGCACTGCTGGCCAGTCAACGAGCGATCGAAAATCTGAAATTCCAGTAGTAAATTGCCAGGATTTATGAAGGAGTGTGCCTATGCAAGCCGTTGTGATTGAAAAGCCCGGCAGAGTCGTCCTGAAGGATGTCGCTATGCCTGTTCCGCCGAAGGGCTTTGCCCGTGTTTATGTCAAAGCCGCTGCGATCTGCGCGACCGACCTGGAGGTAATCGCCGGTCGCATTCCTGCCAACTACCCGCTGATCCCCGGCCATGAATGGAGCGGCCTGGTCGACGCGGTAGGGGATGAAGCTGACCGGTTCTGGCTCGGTAAACGGGTCGTCGGCAGCAACGATGTTGTCTGCCTGCGCTGCGCGGCTTGCCGCAGTGGCAACTGGCGCTATTGCCCCGATTTTGAAGAAATTGGCTTCAAGCGGAACGGCGCTTATGCCGAATATGTGCTGGTGCCGACTTATGGTCTGTGCGAGTTGCCGGATACTATCTCCTTCGCTCTGGGCGCACTCGGCGAACCGCTGGGGGTTGCTTTGGGAACGATGGAAAAGGCTGGCGCCCGGTTCGGTCAGACTTTGCTGATCATGGGCGCCGGCTCCATCGGCCTTTGTCTGCTGGCGGTGGGTAAAGCGATGGGCCTGCGCCGGATCGTCGTCGTCGGCCTGACCCATGGGCGGCTGGCCATCGCCCGGCAAATGGGCGCCCTGGCCACGATTGCGACCCAGGAACAAGACTTGCAACGCGAAATGGCTATGTTGCATCCGGGCGGTACTGATGTGGTCATTGATGCGACGGGAGTCGAGTCCTGTATCCAGGACTGCCTCAAGCTGACCCGCAAAGGCGGCGTCCTGGCTTTAGCCGGCTATGGCCGGGGCAAGAATATGAATATCCGGATGGACGATATCCATATCAATAATCTGCGGGTCATCGGCGCCGGCAATAACTGGAACCAGCTGCCATTGGCTGTCACGCTGATGTCCGAGCGGATGGTCGACCTGCAACCCCTGCTCAGCCGGGAAATGCCGCTGACCGACTTCGCCGATGGCCTGAAGCTGGCCGCGGATCGTCCCGAAGGCTTTGTCAAGGCGGTCTTTGTCCGATGAAACCCTGTGTTTGCGGCATCGACCTGGGTACTTCTTCGGTCAAGCTGCTCTGCCGGTATGCCGATGGCACCGTCAGTAAAGCCCGGGAAAGCTATGACAGCATCGGCTGCGATCACTGGTGGCAAGCGGTTTGGAAAGTGCTGGCCCAGGCAGATTGTTCCGACATCCTGGCGATCGGCCTGTCAGCCCAGGTCGGCACCTATATTGTCGACGGACGGAAGATCATCAGCTGGAACGAACCAGCCGGCCGCGAAACGTTGGCCGAAATCCAGGCCGCTTTCCCAGTTGAGCAATTCATTGCCGAAATCGCCATGCCGCATCCGCCGCTGGTGTCCTATCCGCTGCCGCGTCTTCTGCATATCAAGCGCCAGTGGCCGGATTTCCGGTTTGTCTGCCAGCCCAAGGACTTCCTGTGCGCCAAACTGACAGGAAAATATGTGACCGATCCCTATTCCTGGCGCGGCCTGGCCCATACCCCCAAGGGCCGTTACAGCGACTTTTTCCTGAATTACCTGGGTATTGACCCTCAAAGGCTGCCGGCTATGGCGGATGTCCTGTCTCCGGCCGGGTTTGTCACGGCAGAGGCCGCCGCAGAAACCGGATTGACCCCGGGGATTCCCGTTTTCACAGGCTGCAATGACTTTTTTGCCGGACTTCTCGGCGTGGGGATCTGGCAGATCGGCGAGGTTTTTGACATCACCGGAACCAGCGAGCATGTCGGTCTGCTGACCGATCAGCTGATTCCGGATACGAAAATGGTCTGTGGACCCTTCTTCCATGAAATCGTCCATTACGGCGTGACTGCCTCCAGCGGTGCCTCCCTGGATTTCAGCCGGAAACTGTTTGACGGCCAGGACCTGGACATCGGCCGCGAACTGGCGCGTCGTCCGCCGATCTTCCTCCCTTATCTGAATGGCGAACGGGCACCCATCTGGGACGCGAATGCCAAAGGCGTATTCATGGGAATCGGCGCCGAATGCAGCAGTGCCGATCTCGCATATGCCGTGCTGGAGGGCGTGGCTTTCAGCCTTTACCAGATCTTTGGCAATCTTGGTCCGAAGTCGTGTGACCAAACCCCGCAAATACTGATTACCGCCGGCGGCGCCGCCCGGGATCCGGTGTTGAATACCATTAAAGCCGAGATCTTCGGCCGGGCAATCCAGACTCTGGCGGAGAACGACACATCAGCGCTGGGGGCAGCGATGATTGCCGCGGTTGGCCAGGGCTGGTATCCGACCTTGCCGGATGCCCAGAAAGCGCTGGTCGCGGTCAGCGGGACGGTCATGCCTTCGGGACGGTTCACCGAAATATTCAAGCAAAGATTTCAAATCTACCAATCCCTTTATCCAGCCCTGAAAGGGCAATTTGCAGCATGGGAGAGAGTCATATGAGGAGATGCGTGATTATCGGCGCCGGGAAAATTGCCAGG
>JAEXPB010000333.1 GCA_023438965.1 Bacillota bacterium
ATCCAAGGGACCGATCCTCTGCCTGGTCGGCCCTCCCGGCGTTGGTAAAACCTCGATTGCCCGATCTGTCGCCGAGGCGTTGGGCCGCAAATATGTCCGGATGTCCCTGGGCGGCGTGCGTGATGAGGCGGAAATCCGCGGTCACCGCCGGACTTATGTCGGCGCCATGCCCGGGCGGATTATCAACGCCATCCGCCAGGTCGGCCGGGACAACCCGTTGATCCTGCTGGACGAGATCGACAAGCTCGGCAATGATTTCCGCGGCGATCCATCCTCCGCTTTGCTCGAAGTTCTGGATCCGGAGCAGAACAACAGCTTCCGCGACCATTACCTGGAAATCCCCTACGACCTGTCCCGGGTCCTGTTCATAACGACCGCCAATACGACCGAGACCATCCCCCAGGCCTTGCAGGACCGGATGGAGATTGTGCATCTTTCCGGATATACCGTGGAGGAGAAGCTGGAGATAGCCATCCGGCATCTGCTGCCACATCAGTTAAAACAAAATGCGCTGAAGAAGGCGCAGCTATCGGTCGACCGGGACGCCATGCGCGGATTGATCAGCTGGTATACCCGCGAAGCCGGTGTCCGGCAGCTGGAAAGGGAATTGGCGCATCTGTGCCGCCGGGCGGCGATCCTGATCACCGAGAAGCAGCAGAAGAAAGTCAAAGTGGCGGCCGATAATCTTGAAGAGCTGTTGGGCAAGAAAAAATTCCGGTATGAGAAAGCGCAGGAACTCGACCAGGTCGGCGTGGCGACTGGATTGGCCTGGACATATGCCGGCGGCGATACACTGCTGATCGAGGTTAATGTTATGCCGGGCACCGGCAAGCTGGAGCTGACCGGCCAACTCGGCGATGTCATGAAAGAATCCGCGCGGGCAGCCGTGACCTACATTCGCGCCAAAGCCGCCGAATTGGGCATCGACGGGCAGTTTGCCGCCAACAAGGACATCCATATCCATATCCCGGAAGGCGCCACCCCTAAAGACGGCCCCTCCGCCGGCATTACTCTCGCCACAGCCCTGGCTTCGGCCTTGACCGGCCGGCCGGTGCGCCACAATGTCGCCATGACCGGAGAAATAACCTTGCGCGGAAGGGTTCTACCGATTGGCGGACTGAAGGAAAAAGTGATTGCCGCCCATCGTGCCGGCATTGATACAGTGCTGGCGCCGGAAGAAAACCGCCGGGACAGCGAAGAAATCCCGCCGACCGTGCTCAGCCAGATCAAGCTGGTCTATGTCACGGAAATGCGGGATGTCTTCAAGAATGCGCTGGTATAAAGGCTGAACGCCATCTTGAAGCCAGCTTGACAATCAGGAGTCCGGCCGTTCAGACCGGGCTCCTTTCTTCAAATCAATTGGCCAGGATCGCTTGCCAGATCTTGTCGTAGGTCGTGTTGATCTCGTCGCTGGAATAGTAGATTTCCAGCGTCTTCATCGTCTTTTCGTCCGGGTAGTAGCTCTTGTTGCCGGTTATTTCCGCCGGCAGGCTCTGGATGACCTGTGAATGCGGTGAGGAATAACCGACATAGACGGCATTCATCAGCGCAATTTCCGGATCATACATGAAATTGATAAAAGCGAGGGCTCCTTCCGGGTTTTTCGCATTTTTCGGGATGCACATCATGTCGACCGAAAGGTTGGAACCTTCAGGCAGCGCGTACTGCAGCGTTTCCGGATCCTGGCCGTCTTCCTCCAGACGCTGCTGGCAGACGGCATGATCGCCGGACCAGACAACGCCGGCCAGCAACTCGCCGCTGACGAATTTATCCTTTAGCTCATCGATGCCGACCAGCGGCTTGACATTTTTCCGCTGGTCGATCAGCAGCTTTTTGGCGGCCTCCAGTTCAGCGGCATTAGTGGTATTCAGGCTGTAGCCGAGGTAATTGAGCGCGACGCCGATCGACTCGCGCATGCTGTTGTACATGCCGATCTTGCCTTGCAGACTGCTGTCGAACAGGACCTTCCAGACCTTTTTCGGATCGGTGGCGGTGATCTTGCCCAGCTTGTCCTGATTGTAAATCAGGCCGACCGTGCAGTACATGTAGGGAACGGCGTATTCGGCGACTTTGGCGCTGATGGTCTTATCAGCGTCGTACTGCAGGGCGGACAGCTTCGGATCGAGATATTTGGCCACGTTCGGCAGCTTGGTCTTGTCCAGCGGCAGGAGCTTGTCCTCGGTGATCAGCCGGACGACCATGTAATCGGACGGAACGATGACGTCATAGGACTCCTTGTCGAGTTTGGGATACATCTTTTCATTATCATCGAATGTCGTATAGGTAACGTCGTACTGCGGGTAGGCTTTCTCAAAGGCCGCCACCACATCCTTGACTTTGTATTCCTTGCCAAACAGTGTGTAGGTGTCATCGGTGTCCGAAATATACTCGCCCCAATTGTAAATGACCAGGGGCTTCTTGGCGCTGCCGCCCTGGCAGCCGGGCAGGATCAGGACAGCGAGCAGGATCGAGGTCAGGATCATCGACAGGATTCTTCTTTTCACGATTGCATTCCTCCGTTTTTGGTTTTGTTTTTCTGATCGCGGCTGCCGCGGCTGTTGACCAGCAGCAGCAAGGACAGGACAGCGACAAACAACAGGGTGGACAGGGCGTTGATCTGAGGGTTGACGCTCTTGCGCGCCATCGAATAGATCGTGATGGCGAGGGTGGTGATCTGGTTGCCGGCGGTAAAGTAGCTGATGACGAAATCATCGATCGATAAGGTGAAAGTCAGCAGCAGGGCAGTGACGATTCCGGGCATGATCTCCGGCAGGATAACCCGCACGATGGCTTGGCGCGGCTTGCAGCCAAGGTCAAGGGCCGCTTCGTAGAGATTGCGGTCCAGTTGCTTGAGCTTGGGTGAGATAGAGAGGATGGCATAGGGAATATTGAATGCAATATGGGCCAGCAGGAGAGTCAGGAAACCCGTCTGCATGCCGATGAAGAAAAACAGCAGCATCAAAGCGATGCCGGTGACCAGGTCCGGTGTGATATTCGGGATATAGGTGATGTTCATAATCAGGCTGCGCCAGCGCCGGCGCATCGCATTGAGACCAAGGCAGGTCAGTGTGGCGATGAAGGTGGCGGCCACTGCCGAGATCAGGGCGACGATCAGGGTGATTTTCAAGGCGTTCAGGATCTCATCGTTCTGCAGCAGCTTGCGGTACCAGTCCAGCGTGAAACCGCCCCAGACCGCCCGCGACTTGGCTTTATTAAAGGAGAAGACAATCAGCACGACCACCGGCGCATACAGGAAAATGAAAACCAGCGCCATATAGATTTTGCTGCCCAGGCGACGCATCATATGATGATACCTCCGTTGCCGGTTTCCTGATCATAGCGCGTCAGCACCCGCATGCTGGCCAGGACAAAGATCATCAGCAGGATCGAGAGGGCGGAGCCGGTGGTCAGGTCACGGGAAATCATGAATTGACGCTCGATGGCATTGCCGATCAGCAGGTAACGGCCGCCGCCGAGGAGGTCGGGGATCAGGAACGTGGTCATCGCCGGCATGAAAACCATGTTGACGCCGGACAGGATGCCGGGCAGGCTGAGCGGGAAGACGACGCGCCAGAAAGTCTGAATCCGGTTGGCGCCCAGGTCCTCGGCCGCTTCGATCAGACTCTGGCTGATCTTGACCAGAACGGCATGGATCGGCAGAACCATGAACGGCAGGTAATTATAAACCATGCCCAGGCCGATGCCGAAGTCATTGTAGAGGAATTGCACGGGACCGGCGCCGAGGGCGGCGAGCAGGGAATTGATGATGCCCTTCGGTTCGAGCAGGGCCAGCCAGGCATAAGTCCGCAGCAGGGCGTTCATCCACATCGGCATGACGAAAAGGAACAGCAGGAAGTTGCTGCCGCCGCGCCGGCGGATCGAACGCCGGGCCAGGAAATAGGCCGCCGGATAGCCGACGACCAGGCAGATCAGGGTGCTGACCAGCGCAATCTCCAGCGATTTCAGGAAGACGCTGACATAGATCGGCACCTGCCAGTCCAGGCCAAGCCAGGGGACCAGGCCAAAGAGACTCAGAGCGACGGTGTTTTCAGTGGAAAAAACATTGGCGAAGCCCTGCAGTGTCCAGTAGAGCCGGCCGGACGCATCGTAAGCGGTAACCGCGTAAAAAGCGACCAGCAACAGCGGCGCCAGCGTAAAGACGACCATCCACAGGATATAGGGATAGGCGAGCCGCTTCATGTGCATTACCAGTTGGCCTCCCCCGGGTTATCCGGCCGGGCAGGTTCTGATTCGCCATCAGGCAGCCGACGGTCCGGCGAATATATCGACTTGCGCATGACATGGATTTCGTCCGGATCGAAGTACAGACCGACATAGGAGCCCTTGGCGACCTGGTCCGTACTCTGCACCATCCATTCGAAGCCGTCGGCCTCGATCAGCATTTCATAATGGACGCCCTTGAAAACCACCGAAGTGACCGTGCCATTGACGGTTTGGTCAGTCGGAGCGACAATCTGGACATCCTCCGGCCGGATGACGACATCGACAGCTTCCTCTTCGAAGCGCTTGTCGACGCAGGCGAAGGTCCGACCGGCGAAGCTGACCGCCAGGTCGCGGACCATCAGGCCGGGCAGGATGTTGCTCTCGCCGATGAAGTCGGCGACAAAGGCGTTCTTCGGCTCATTGTAAATGTCGGTCGGCCGGCCGATCTGCTGGATGACGCCTTCTTTCATTACAATGATCGTGTCGGACATGGTCAGGGCTTCCTCTTGATCGTGTGTGACGTAAACGAAGGTAATGCCCAGACTGCGCTGCATGCTCTTCAGTTCGATCTGCATTTCCTTGCGCATCTTGAGGTCCAAGGCGCCCAGCGGCTCGTCCAGCAGCAGAACCTGCGGCTTGTTGACGATTGCCCGGGCGATGGCCACCCGCTGCATCTGGCCGCCGGACAACTGATCCACCCAACGGCTGCCGTAGCCGTCCAGATCGACCGTATGCAGCGCCTGCTCGATGCGGGCTTTGATCTCGGCCTTGGGCAATTTCTGGATCGACGGACCGAAGGCGACATTGTCGTAGACATTCAGATGCGGGAAAAGGGCGTAACGTTGAAAAAC
>JAEXPB010000427.1 GCA_023438965.1 Bacillota bacterium
ACGTCAGGTATACCTGCAGGAAAATGGTAATCGGCAAATGGACCGATAGCAGGATCTGCGAGAAAATCAAGGCCTGGTAGGGGTCGACGATAAAGAGGATGGCCAGACTGGCCGTCACCAGTGTCAACGCGATCCCCCAGCGGGTATGGCTGTCGCGGATATCGTACGGTTCGCGGAAAATGCCGGAAAAGATGCTGCCGCCAGCCATACCGGCGGTCACGGCCGCCGAGACGCCGGAAAAAAGGAAAGCCAGGGCGAAGATCGCCGCGGCGGCCTGACCAAGCAGCGGCTGCAGCATCTGCTGGGCCTGGGCCAGGTCGGTGACAGCCGTCTGGCGGCTGAAGAAAGTAGCGGCGGCGATCAGGATGATCGCACTGTTGATCGCCCAGCCAACGCCCATCGAAAGGATCGTGTCGGCAAATTCGTATTTAAGCTGCCGCACCCGGACTGCCTCGTCTTCCAGATTCCATTGCCGGCTCTGGATGACTTCCGAATGCAGGAACAGGTTGTGCGGCATGACCACCGCACCCAGAACGCTCATCACGATGGCGACCGATCCGGCGGGAAACGACGGCACAACGCTGCTGACCGCCGCGGTCTGCCATTCGACCCGGACAAAAGTCAGCTCGATGATGAACGAAAGGCCGATCAGCGAAACAAAGCCGATGATCCATTTCTCCAACTTCCGGTAGGAATTGGTGAACAGCATCCAGAGGATGAAGGCCAGGACCAGGATGACGCCGATCTTGACCGGCAGGCGGAACAGCATGTGCAGGGCCAGCGCTGCGCCGAGGATCTCGGCCAGCGCGGTGGATACCGCCGCGATCATGGCGCTGGCAAGGACCAGCCGGCTGACCCAGGGACGGGTGAAAGCCGTGGCCGCCTCGGACAGGCACAGGCCGGTGGTGATGCCCAGATGGGCGGCGTTGTGCTGCAGGATGATCAGGAAGATTGTCGACAGGGTGACGACCCACAGCAGGGAATAGCCAAAGCCGGAACCGGCGGCAATATTGGCCGCCCAGTTGCCGGGATCGATAAAGCCGATCGTGACCAGGAACCCCGGTCCGATGTATTTGAGAAAATCCAGCGCCATCAGCCGCGGCTTATGCTCGCCGCGGAAAAGCTTCGGCATCATTGAAACAGGTAACTCGTCATGGACAGGGAGCCCATCAGGCAGGCGCTGTTGAATATTTCCACCTGGTCCTGCGGATCGGTTGCCCCCAGTACATACAACAGCGGATCGAAATGCTCGGTTGTTGGGATCGCCAGCTCCGCCGAATAACCAGCCGACCGGTAATCCACGACTTGAGGATATTCTCTGGCGATAATCCGGTCTTGAATATACTGGTCGAATTCAACCGCCCAAGGGTAACCGTCCGCCATGTTCCAATTGATTCGAGCCAGGTTGTGCACCACATTGCCGCTCCCCAGGATCAGGATGCCTTGGTCGCGTAAAGGTTTCAGCGCCTGGCCGGCCTGGAAGTGAAAAATCCTGGCTGCCTGGCGATCCAGGCTTATTTGGACGACCGGGATATCAGCCTGCGGATACATGTGGGTCAGGACTGACCATGTCCCATGGTCGATCCCCCAGCTGTTGTCGATTTGGCAGCCAGCGAGCATCGTCTGGAGCTGATGCGCCAAGGCCGGATCACCCGGCGGCTGGTAATGAACTTGGTACAGTTCCTCCGGAAAGCCATACATATCATAAACAACCTTCGGACGCAGGCTGTCAGTGGTACGGACAGACGGAGTGGTCCAGTGGGCTGAAATGGCCAGAATGGCCGATGGTCGGGGGATTCGGGCGGCGATCGTTGCCCATCCCCGGGTATGCCGATTGTCTTCAATAGCATTCATCGGCGACCCGTGGCCAACAAACAATACCGGCATTCTAACCAAGGCATTCACCTCCCGCGTTGCTCACGATCCGGCGGCTATGACAATGGCTGTCCAGCGGCGACCCGGCAGCCTACCGCTCGTAATATGTGTAGCCGCGCAGGCCGTTCTCATAGGCCCGCATGATTTCCTTACGGTCGACGGCATTTATCAAGCCGTCATGGATGGCGTCCTCGGCGGTTTGCCGGAAACGGGTGACCATCCGCTTGGGGTCAAACTCGACATAGGTCAGCACGTCAGCCACGCTGTCGCCATGGATTTCCTTGACCAGATCGAAGCTGCCGTCGCTATTCACCCGGATGCTGACCACATTCGTGTCGCCAAACAGATTATGCAAATCACCCAGGGTTTCCTGATAGGCGCCGACCAGGAAAATGCCCAGATAGTAGTCGTCGCCGTTTTTCAGCTCGTGCAGCGGCAGCGTGCGCTTCACATCGTGCAGATCGATGAACCGGTCGATCTTGCCGTCGCAGTCGCAGGTGATATCCGCAACGACCGCGCTGCGCTTCGGCGCTTCCAGCAGGCGGTGGACCGGCATGATCGGGAAAAGCTGATCGATCGCCCAGCTGTCCGGGATCGATTGGAAAACCGAGAAATTGCAGTAATAAATATCGGCGATCGCGCTGTCCAGATCTTCGAAATCCGGCGGCGGGTTCTTCAGCTTCTGCTGCTCGCGGGCGATCTGGCTGATCGTGTTCCAGAAGATCTTCTCTGAGAAGGAACGATCGCGCAGGCTGATCCGGCCGTGCTTGAACATGTCGCGGATCTCGTCCCGGTAATACAGGGCGTCATTGTAGCATTCCTGAATGTTCTTCAGGCTGATGCTCTTGTAAACATCAAACAGGTTGCGGATCTGCTCGGCAGTGCTTCCCGGCAATTCCTCCGGCAGGTCATAACGCTCCAGTTTTTCGATGTCGAGGACATTGCAGAGCAGCACCGAGTAGTAGGCCACTGTGGCGCGGCCGGATTCGGTCACGATCGTCGGGTGCGGCACGGCGCCGGGATCCAGGATGGACATGACGGCTTCGACAATGTCGGTGCAATACTCTTCGAGCGTGTAGTTGCGGCTGTTGACGTAATTGGTGTTCGAGCCGTCATAGTCGACGGCCAGGCCGCCGCCCAGATCCAGGTAGCCCATCGGAGCGCCTTCCCGGACCAGCTCGGCATAGATTTGGGTCGCTTCCAGGACGGCGGAGCGGATATCCCTGATATTCGGGATCTGTGAGCCCAGATGGTAATGCAGCAGGCGCAGCGAATCGAGCATACCCCGTTCTTTCAGGGCATCGACGATGCCGATGACCTCGGTGACATTCAGGCCAAAGATGCTGCGGTCGCCGCCGGATTCGGTCCAGTGCCCGCCGGCCTTGGCCGACAGCTTGATGCGGACGCCAATGTTGGGCTTGACACCGAGGGCTTCCGAACGTTCGAGGACCGAATCGAGCTCAGTCGGGATCTCGATCACGAAAAAGCATTTAAAACCCATCTTGACCGCAAAAAGGCACAGGTCGATGAATTCCTCGTCCTTATAGCCGTTGCAGATCAGGCAGGCTTCCTTGTCCTTGATGACGGACAGGGCGGCGATCAATTCAGCCTTGCTGCCGACTTCCAGCCCGTGGTGGTAACGCTGACCGAATCGGATCCCTTCCTCGACCACCTGCTGCTGCTGGTTGACCTTGATCGGATAGACGCCACGGTAGCAGCCTTTATATTCCAGCTTGCGCATGGCTTCGCCGAAAGAATTGTTCAGGTCGGAGATCTGGGAGTCGAGCAGGTTCTCGAAACGCAAGAGTACCGGCATCTCCATGCCGCGGTCCCGAATGCCGGATATGATATCCATCAGGCTGACTGCCGCTTTCGGATTGCTTTTGTCCGGACTGACCAGAACTTCGCCCTTGCCGGAAATCGAGAAATAGCCGGCACCCCAATTCCGGATGCCGTATAGTTCTTCCGATTTCTCCCGGGTCCATCGATTCAACAATTCAGATTTGTCGTTCAAGGCTTTCTCCATTTCTGCGGGTGCCGGCAGCAGGAGCGGCGCGGTCCGGGCAAGGTCCGTAATAGTGGTTTCGTCCAGAGATATTCAGGATGCATTTCGGATTATAGCTAAATGTGACCCCCACGTCTATATGCTAGCGGGAATGTTCCGTCATCACTTCCCGAATCGCCGTCACGGCATCCGCCAGTGGCACTTTGCGGCTGATTTTCTTGTCGCGGGTGACGATTTCGCAGCAATTCTCCTGCAGGTTGCGCGGGCTGACCACCACCCGGATCGGCACCCCCAGCAAGTCGGCATCGGCGAACATCACGCCGGCCCGGACCGGCCGGTCGTCGTAGATGACCTCGATCTTCTCCCGCTGGAGTTCCGCATACAGGGCGTCAGCCTGGCTGCGGACGCAAGCATCGTCGCAGCGCACGCCACAGAGGTGCACCTGCCAGGGCGCGATGGCCAGCGGCCAGATCGGTCCGTATTCGTCGTGACGGGCTTCACAGACCGACGCGGCCAACCGGCCGATGCCGATGCCGTAACAGCCCATGATCGGGTATTTGGCATTGCCGGCCGGATCGATAAAGGTCATGTGCATGGCCTGGGTGTATTTGGTACCCAACTGGAAGATATTGCCGACCTCGATGCCACGTTCGATCCGGATCGCCGGCCGGCCGCAGCGTGGACATATGCTTCCGGCCTTGATTTTTGCCAGGTCCAGATAGGTAACCGCGCCGACATCCCGTTCGATCTGCAAGCCGGTGTAATGGTATTCGGCAAGATTGGCGCCGCAAACCAGGTTCTGCGTGCCGCGCAGGGAACGGTCGTACAGCACGGTGAATTCGCCGTTCAAGCCGCAGGGTCCGATGAAGCCGGCCTGTAAGCCGCTGGTGTCGTTTTCGCCGATCACCGCCGGCTGGATTTCCTCGCCGAGGAGATTCACCAGTTTGGTTTCATTGATTTCCAGGTCGCCGCGGATGAAGACGATCACCAGGCCGCAGGTCTGGCTTTTCCGGTAAACGACGGCTTTGCAGGAGCGTACTGCCGGAACATCGAGGAAAGTGCAGACTTCGTCGATCGTATGCTGTTCTGGCGTGTAGACCAGCCGCAAAGATTCGACCGGTCCGGTGTTTTCGCTTTCGACCAGGCACTCGGCGGCTTCCTGGTTGGCGCGGTAATCGCATGCGCCGCAGACCGCGATCGCGTCTTCGCCCACCGGTGTCAGCAACATGAATTCATGGGACAAACTGCCGCCCATCATGCCGGAATCGGCAGCTACGGCAACGACCTCGGGCAGGCCGGCTCGGGCAAAAATCCGGTGGTACGCTTGCAGGCACCGGTTATAGTAATTTTCCAGGTCAGCTTGGGAGGTGTGGAAGGAATAAGCATCCTTCATTGTGAACTCGCGCACACGGATCAGCCCGCCGCGCGGCCGCGCCTCGTCGCGGAACTTGGTCTGGATCT